>JALVVJ010000021.1 GCA_027023475.1 Flavobacteriales bacterium | reverse complement strand
TCCACCGGTGGTTGGATAGCTATGAAAACCTGGTGCATCAAATCAATTTTTTCGCCACCGGATCCGAAGATTTCGAAGCCGTTTTCCGGGCCAAACAAAAACGCGACAGCTTGCTGCTACGGGAATTTGGCGATAGTTTAACTCCGAAAAAATAAGGTAGATGAAATTCCTTTACAAATGGCTCGCCCTTTTGGGCTTCCCGGTAATTTTGCTCACGGCCTGCGGGCCGGGACAGAGAGCAACCCGAAAAGCAGGCACCGAACCCACGGCAAGCTGTTACGAAATCCGTTGGATACAAAGCGACACGCTTTTGGATAAATCTTCCCTGCGTTCGCGGCTCAATGCTTCCGAACCGCATATTGCCATCAACCGTGCCCGCCCGGCCAATATCGTGGCCGGTAGTATTTTGGACAATGTTTATTTTACCTCCGACACCGGCCGGCACTGGCAACACCGGCGCCTCACTTCGCCCCTGGGCGTTTACGGCGACCCCGTGCTGATGTCCGGACCCGACGGAACCATACATTATTTTCATTTGGCTTCGGGACGGAAAAACGGCGGCCGGTGGCTCGAAGCCATCGTCTTGCAAAGCTCGTCCGACGGCGGAAAAACCTGGACGCCGGGCACGGCCATCGGAAGCAATTTACCCAAGCAACAAGACAAACCCTGGCCTGCATTGCACACACCCACCGGGCGGATGGCCGTGGCTTGGACCGAATTCGACCGCTACGGAAGCAAAAATCCCGGCGACAAATCCCGCATCCTCATCAGTTTTTCGGACGATGGCGGCAAAACTTGGACATCACCCGTGCGCATCAACGACACCGACGGCGACTGCTTGGATGATGATAACACCGTGGAAGGTGCCATTCCGTTATTTGACAAACAAGGTAACGTATATGTGGTCTGGGCCTACAACGGAAAAATTTGGTTCGATTTCAGCACCGACGGCGGCCGGACCTGGCATCCGGACAAGGAAATTGCCCGGCAGGAAGCCGGCTGGGCCTTTGATATTGACGGTATTTACCGCGCCAACAGTTTGCCTCAGTTTTTCAAGGACAAAAACGAAAATTTTTATGTGGTTTTTGCTGATAAACGTGCAAGCACCGGAGGCGATATTCGTTTACTCGTCAGCACTGACCACGGCCGGCATTGGGCCGAAAAAACATTACCCGTAGCTTCGCAACGTGATCAATTTTTCCCCGCAGCCACCATCGATACGCTTTCAAACACCTTCCAAATGCTCTACTATGACCGTAGCCAAACCCAAGGAAATACCACGCAAGTAAAATTCCTGCTTTGGCCCTTGAACGAAAATCAAGTGCAAATCATTACGGTAAACCGGAATCCCTTTACACCCGTCAAATTTCCTTTTTTCGGCGATTATATCGGCATCGACGCCTACAACGGGCTAACCGCCCTGATTTGGACGGAAATCCGTAATTTTGGAACCCAGGTGCATACTGCTGTTTTGGAACTGAAAGAAATATCAAACGAATGAATAAAATCCACAAACTCTCCATCATCATCCCCGCCTACAACGAGGCCAAAACCATTACGCAACTGCTCGACGCCGTGCTGGAAGTAAAGCTTATTAACGGTATCAAAAAAGAAATTATCATCGTCAACGACGCTTCCACCGACAATACCGAACAAGTGGTGCTGGACTATATCGAAAACCATCCCGGAACGGAGTTCAAATACTTCAAACAACCCCAAAATATGGGCAAAGGTGCCGCACTGCACAAGGGCATTGCCGAAGCCACCGGCGAATACCTGATTATTCAAGATGCCGACCTGGAATATGACCCGCAAGATTACAACGACTTGCTTCACCCCGTAGTCAAGGGCTTTGCCGATGTGGTTTACGGCTCGCGTTTCAAGGGTTCCAAACCCCACCGGTTGCTCTTTTTCTGGCATACCATCGGAAACAGGTTTCTCACTTTTTTGTCCAACATTTTTACCGACCTGAATATGACCGATATGGAAACCTGTTACAAACTGTTCGACACCAAACTGATTCAATCGCTTAACCTGCGCGAAAAACGCTTTGGGTTCGAACCCGAAGTAACCAACAAAATTGCACGTATCCCGGGTGTTCGTATCTACGAAGTGGGTATTGCCTACTACGGCCGCACCTATGCCGAAGGCAAAAAAATCGGTTGGCGCGACGGCTTCCGGGCCATCTACGTGATTTTCAAATACGGACTCTTCGGACGTTTCCTTCGATGATACGGCGATTTTTCAAAGGTGTTTCGGGCGTTGAAATCGCCTTTTTCGGCTTTTTGGCCTTGCTTTTGTTCGGTTTCAACAGTTATATCTCGCTCTGGGACCAAGACGAAGCCGCCTACGCCGGTTTTGCCAAACGTATGTTGGAAACCGGTCGTTGGATTATTCCCGATTTTACCTGGTCGGAAATTCACCGCAAACCGCCCCTTCACTTTTGGCTTATGGCGTTGAGCTACAAAATTTTCGGCATCAACACCTTTGCCGTACGCTTTTTTTCCGCATTGGCCGTGTGGAGCAGCGTGGCCCTGATGTGGTTCAAAGGTGCACGCATTTTCGGGCCTAAAACGGCACACACGGCCGCCTTGCTTATGGCCGGTAACGTGTTCCTGATGATGCTGGGCAAAATGGCCGTAACCGACGGCCTGATGCTGTTTGCCTACACCTGGGCCGGATTAAGTTTGTTGGCCTACCTGAAAACCGGCAGCAAACGCCAAATGCTTGCCGTTTATATTGCCCTGGCCTTGGGCGGATTGGTCAAAGGGCCGCCGGTGTTTCTGTGGGCCGGTTTTTGGTATTTGCTTCTACTGTTTTTTTATCCCGGCCGGCGACGTTTGATTTCCTTGCACCCTTGGTTATACGGGTGGTTCTCGTTGGCCCCTTTTGCCGCTTGGCTGTGGCTTGCTTGGCAACAAAATCCCGACTTTGTCCGCTGGTGGTTGGATTGGTATGTGCTTCGCCGCACCCATTCGGCGGTGCTCAACCAAACAGGTCCACCCGGAACCTATCTTTTGCTTTTCGTTCTGTTTTTCCTTCCCGTATTGCCCTTGGTGTGGACCAGCGCCGTTGAAGGGTTTCGCAATTTTAAAAAATCCGGCGGGCTTTTCCGAGCCACGGTGCTTTGGTTTGTGGCCGGATGGCTTCCTTACGCCCTACTGCCCAGCAAATTACCCGCCTATGTATTGGCCGCCTATCCCGCTTTGGCTCTTTTGGGCGGCTACGGAGTGGATGCTTGGCAACAAGGGCGCCGGAAAAAACTTTTCCAAAGCGCCTATATCATCCAAATCCTGCTTTGGGTGCTACTGCTGGTAGGTCTGGTGGCGGGCTTAGCCGGTTTCCGCCACTTTTTCCACGGCCGGACACAAACCATCGCCGTGTTTTTGGGCATCGTGGTGGTTATTATGCTGCTGTGGAATTGGCGCGGGCTAATATTTTACCGCACAGGCCGGTTCCGTTTGGCGCTAAACTTGTTGCTGCTACAAGGCCTGACCTGGTCTTTTGCCGTATTACTGATTATTTTACCCCTGGCCGAACCCCTGAAAAACGCCACCCGGCTAACAGCCCTGACGCTGAGCCGCCTCACCCAACCCCAAACGCCGGTAATCGTTGCCGCCACTACCGGCCACCCGCCCAGCTTGCCTTTTTACTTGGAATTGTATCATCCCAAAGGCCAAAAAATTTATCCTTCGAAGCCGTCCGAATTCGTCCGAAAACATTTACCGGCATCCTCCGCCGCGTGGATTTTATCGCCCCGGCAATGGGAACAATGGAAAGAGCGTCAAACGGAAATAGTCCGGAAATTCCGTATCGAACGTATATCCGGCTTAGGCACAGGAAGTTTGGGCAATTACGCTTATGTGATATTGATTCCAAGGGAATAAATTTGGAACTTAAAAAAAGTTTTTTCTATATTTGCACCTGCAAAGGATTGGTGCGGTAGTTCAGTCGGTTAGAATGCCGGCCTGTCACGCCGGAGGTCGCGGGTTCGAGTCCCGTCCGCACCGCTTCAAAGCCGCTTCTTATGGGAGGAGCGGTTTTTTTTATTGTGATATTTTTTGGGCGCCCGGCTGCCGGCGTTCGGGGCGCCGCCTGCGGGCGGCTCTCGCCTTGGCGGCGCCACGGCCGCCCGTCGCCTCCGGCCACGGAACGGCCGTTCCTCACGCCGCAGCCGCCGGGCTGTCCGCTCAAATGCGGCTCGCGAAAAGCCGGTTTTTGTAAATCCGGCGCCGTGGTCTCTTGCGCTGCGAGCCCCCGCCTCCGGAACAAAAAATGCGGTGCTTCGCACCGCACCGGCCTTTCGCTTCGCCGCATAACCGCTCCCATCCCTGGCGCTTTTTCCCGCGCGATAAATCGCGCCTGATTATCGAACACCGAACAATCGAACGGCGATTTGAGAATTGACAAAATTGTACGTCCCTGAAATAGGTTGACCATAAAAGTGGAAAATCTATGAAGAAAAAAGTTAAAGTAATTAACAAACGTCGTTTTTACACGCCCGATTTCAAGAAAGAGATAGTTTCTATCTTTGAACAAG
>JALVVJ010000020.1 GCA_027023475.1 Flavobacteriales bacterium | reverse complement strand
GAGTATGGTTCTCGGACGACGGAGGGCAAACTTGGACACAACAAAATCAAGGAATGGCTTGGCCGTTTGCATTAACCGTTCAAGTGGATACAAGGAACAATCCGGTGGTTTTTGTGGGCTCGCCCGGGACCGGATTTCAAAAATCACCTGTCCCTCCATCCTCTATGAGTGCTTCTAAAACATCCACAAAACCGCTTGTCAAAATATATCCTAATCCTACCAGAGGCTATGTTTTTATAGAAGGATATTATCCTATTAGTCATATAAAAATCACCGACATAAACGGGAAGTTATACTACAATATGGATCTAAATTCAAAAAAATATAACCAAACTTATAAATTGAACATATCCGGTTGGTTAAAAGGATTTTATGTTATTCATATCGGCATAAAACAACATATTATTCAAACAAAACTCATTATTACCAAATAATATTAGACTACTTTTTTGATGCTTTACCATATTATATGATTCAATAAATTAAAGTTTTACTTGCAAAACAAAGTTACTTTTACGTTCCCTTCCTTTCAAACCCTTAATTTTTTTGGAATTTTCAAATTTGAGGTCATTAAACCAACAATAATTTTCATCCCATATTTTCCTAACTTTGTGTCCACAACCTATGGACGAGGAAAAAGTCATTTTAGTCGATTCCCACGACCGCCCTTTGGGGTTGATGCCCAAAATGGAAGCCCACCGCCGCGGCCTCTTGCACCGGGCCTTTTCGGTTTTTGTTTTTAATAGCAAAGGCCAACTGTTACTTCAACAACGGGCCGCCGGTAAATACCATTCGCCCGGGCTTTGGACCAACACTGTTTGCAGCCATCAACGCAACGGTGAAACCAGTGTGGATGCCGGACGCCGGCGCCTCCGGGAAGAAATGGGCTTTACCACCGAGCTGCGCGAAATTTTTTCTTTTGTCTACCGGGCCGAATTCGATAACGGCCTCACCGAACACGAATTCGACCATGTGCTCATCGGCCGCTACGACGGCTCGCCGGAACCCGACCCTTCCGAAGTGGGCGGATACCAATGGGTTTACCTTTCCGATTTATTGGATGATTTACGCCAAAACCCCGGAAACTATACCGCTTGGTTCCGGATAATTTTTGAAAAAAGTTTCGAAAAACTACTCAACGAAGCCGGACGTATGTTTGCCGGACAAGCCTTGGTATTTGAACCCTATTTCGAAGCCAAACCTTGGGCCGGCAACCGTTTGGCAGAAGTGTTACATAAACCTGTTCCGGGACCGCACATTGGCGAAAGTTGGGAGGTGTCGGCGGTGCCGGATAAGGAAACGCGGGTGGCTTCGGGCTTTTTCAAAGGTTTTGACTTGGGCCGTTTATGGCAATGGCTGGAAAAGGATTATTGGGCCCATTGGAAAACCGGACGCAAGGATTTTCCCCTGCTGGTTAAATATATTGATGCCGGCCAAAAACTTTCGGTCCAAGTTCACCCAGGCGATGGAATGGCCCGCCGGTTACACGGCAGTTATGGGAAAAACGAAGCCTGGCGCATCATCGATGCCGCGCCTGGCGCTGTGCTCTATTTGGGTTTTAAGAAAGGCACCACCCGAGAGGACTATGAAAAAGCCTTGCACGAGGGGCGCTTGGAAGAACTGTTACGTAGGGTTCCCGTAGCCCCCGGCGACACATTTTACATCCCCGCCGGCACGGTGCACGCTATTGGCGCAGGTATCCTGCTGGCCGAAGTTCAACAAAGTTCCGACATCACCTACCGGATTTACGACTGGAACCGCACCGGGCTCGATGGCAAACCGCGTCCGCTTCATACCGAACAGGCCCGCGAAGCCATCCATTGGGATGCCCGGCCCGGTAAAATTACAGGCGGTGCACTTAAAACGCCTTATTTCGAATGGGAAGAAATATCATTGGAAAATACCGGCGTTTTTAAGCTCCGTGCACCCGAAATTTGGATGAACATCGGAAACGAAGCTATTTTGATCAACCGGCAGCTTATAAAAGCCGGACAAACCGCCTTGCTTTGGCCCGAAAAACATAAAGTTTCGGCGCAACAAAACGCTAGCCGTATCTTGCGTATCTCCCTGCCTGAAAAGACCGCCTCCGAATAAAACCATTTGCCCCATGCATGACAAAAATTTTGTCGAAGGATTCTCCAAACTGAACAAACAACAAAAAATCGATTGGCTGGTCGAGCATTATTTTTCCGGGAATGCTCATGCCCGCGTTTTACTCGAACGCTACTGGCATACCGACACGGATATTCAATCCCTGCACGAGGGCTTTATCGAAAATACATTGACCAACTATTGGTTGCCCTATGCCGTGGCGCCCAATTTCCTGATCAACGGACGAACCTATGCCGTGCCCATGGTAACCGAAGAAAGTTCGGTGGTGGCCGCCGCTGCCAAAGCGGCCAAATTTTGGTATCCGTTCGGGGGATTCCGGGCCCAAGTGCTCGGAAAAACAAAGCTGGGTCATATCCATT
Organism: Flavobacteriales bacterium; assembly: GCA_027023475.1. Classification (GTDB taxonomy): domain Bacteria; phylum Bacteroidota; class Bacteroidia; order Flavobacteriales; family Flavobacteriaceae; genus JAADED01. The sequence continues at coordinate 2,078 of JALVVJ010000020.1, read as the reverse complement.
TGCTGTTTCATGGGCCCAAGGAAAAATTGCAACATTTTTTTGAACAAACCCGCGAGGAATTCCTCCGCCGCCTCAAACCCTTTACCGAAAATATGGAAAAACGCGGCGGCGGTATTCTTTCGGTGGAACTGGACGACTGGACCCAGCGGCTTGACAGTTACTACACGCTGACTTTCCGTTTCGACACGGCCGACAGCATGGGCGCCAATTTTATCAATACCATCCTCGAAGAATGGGCCGACTACATGGAAGAAGCCTATCCCGCCTACGGCCACCCGGATGAATTGGAAATTATTATGCGCATTTTGTCCAACCACAATCCCGGTTGCCGTGTGCGTATTACGGTCGAAGCGGACGAAACGGCCCTGGCCCGTAAGACCGGCATAAACGATTATGCCCGGCGCTTCGAAACGGCGCTAAAAATAGCCCGGGTCAATCCTTATCGGGCCGTTACCCACAACAAGGGCATTATGAACGGTATCGATGCGGTGGTTTTGGCCACCGGAAACGATTTCAGGGCGGTGGAAGCGGGGGCGCATGCTTTTGCGGCCTCCGGTGGCGAATACAAGTCGCTTTCGTTTGTGGAACGTGAAAACGGAAAGTTTGTTTTCGGGCTCGAAATTCCTTTGGCCTTGGGCACTGTGGGCGGCATGACCCGTTTGCATCCCTTGGCAAAACTTTCGATGGAACTGTTGGGAAATCCCGGCGCCGGCCAATTGATGCAAATCACAGGGGCCGTAGGCTTGGCCCAAAACTTCTCGGCCATACACTCGCTCATTACCGAAGGCATTCAAACCGGCCACATGCGCATGCATCTGAACAATATTCTGGCCCAATTGGGTGCCACCCCGGCCGAGGCCGAACAGCTGCGTACGCAGTTTGCCAACCGCAAAGCCCATGTGCGTGCCGTTAAAGACGCCTTGAATCAATTACGAAACAAAGACTGAACCTATGTATGAACCTTTGCATGTTTACGGACACGGAAAACTGCTCATAACCGGCGAGTATGCGATTATGAAAGGCGCCAAAGGCTTGGCCGTTCCTGTCCGGTTCAAACAGCACCTACGGGTTAAACCCCTAGCCGGGCCCCTTATCCGTTGGACCAGCCGCCATCCGGACAAAAGTTTGTGGATGCAGGCCGAATATGATTTAAATCTCAAAATGCTTTCGGGCACTCCGTCCAACGATGCCGGTTTGATACGTAACATTCTTTTGGCCCTGAAAAAATTGAATCCCGATCTGTTCCGAAGAGGTCATGTTTTGGAAACACATACCGAATTTTCCCGGGACTGGGGCATGGGGACTTCATCGTCGCTAATTGCCGTTTTGTCCAAATGGGCGCAGGTCAATCCTTTTGAGCTCTTGGATCAAACCTTTGGCGGAAGCGGTTTCGATGTGGCGGTTTCGTTGGGGGGCAAGCAAATGCTTTTTTGGCGCGAGGACCATAGGCGTAAATGGGAATTTGTTCGTTGGCGGCCACCTTTTGGCAAAAACATTTTCTTTGTGCATCTCAACCGCAAGCAAGATACGGCACGTGTGGTTAAAAAGTTTGCCACCCGGCCGGTTCCGGACCAAACGATAGCCCGAATCACCCGCCTGTCGGAGGAAATGCTCGAAACCAAACAAATAGGTAGGTTTCAGGAGCTTATGCTTGAACATGAGCATCTTGTGGGTAAACTCATCGGCCAACGGCCGGTGGGCAAACGTTTGTTCGCCGACTTCGACGGGGCCGTTAAAAGTTTGGGAGCTTGGGGCGGCGATATGGTCATGGCCGTGGGTGGAAACGACTCCGAACAATATTTCCGTTCGCGGGGTTATGAAATTATTTTCCCTTTTTCCAAATTGATGATTTGATTTCGGGCGCCCGGCCGCACACGTTCACGCATGCCGCATTGCTTCACATGGGTTCGCACTGCGGCGCGTTCACGTGGCGCCCGCCGCGTGCTCCGCTTTTATCTTGCCCGCCATCCGGCGGTTTTTGTAGGGCCGGCGCCGTGGTCTTCTTGTCGGTGCGGCGAAGCCCCCGCCGCCGGCACAAAAACATTCGCCGGCTGCCGCGCAAGGATACCGCTGCGCCC
>JALVVJ010000019.1 GCA_027023475.1 Flavobacteriales bacterium | reverse complement strand
CCGGCATACTGGGTCAGGGTTTGCAGGGTTTCGTAACGGATAATGCTGTTGAGCAAACCCGCGCGTTTGCGGTAGCGTCCGTAGCCCAGCACGAATTGAATGTTTTCGTCGTCAAGCGGCGCTGTCACGCGCAAAATCCACCGGGCCGTTGCGGGCATGCAATCGGCATCGGTGAGCAAAAGCCGGTCGTGGCGGGCGGCCTTGATGCCCAGCGTAAGGGCAAATTTTTTGTTGCCGCGAAAACTTTTCCATTCCTGGGGCGGAACATCCACCACGTGAAGTTTATCGCCATAGGTTTGCCGGAAATCCCACAGCACTTCGGCCGTATGGTCGGTAGAGCGGTCGTTGATCACCACCACCTGGAAATCGGGATGTTGTTGGTCGAACAAGGCCGGAATCAGTTTTTTTAAATTCTCCGCCTCGTTGTGGGCCGACACCACCACCGACACCGGGTGGTTTCCCATCCGGTCGCGAAATCGGAATCTTAGGACCGGCACAAAAAACCAAAGGGCATACGCCGGCGTTATCAAGCCAAACAACAAAGCGATTATCCAAGCGTAGTGCATCATAGCCGGAATTTAGGCAAAGAAACTCAACACCGATTGTCCGTAACGCCGGCTGCGCACATAGCGGGGATGACGGTCGAAGCGCATCGTGCGATGGTGTTCCACCACTAGCAGGCCGTCCGGAGCCAGCCATTGATTTTGAAAAACCAGGTCGATAAGCCGTTCAAACTCGGTTTGTTCCAATCCGTAGGGCGGATCGGCATAGATAACGTCAAAACTGCGGTAGGCCGGTTGTTGTAAAAAGTCGAAAACATCGGCCTGAATGACTTCCATAGGCAAATTCCAGTCCTCGGCGGTTTTTCGAATAAACCGGACGGCTGCCGCTTGGCTGTCCACCGCCGTGATATGGGCCGCCCCGCGCGAAGCGAACTCCAAAGCAATATTGCCTGTGCCGGCAAAAAGGTCCAATACATCTATTTCGTTTAGGAAATACCGGCTTTTGAGCGCATTAAGCAGCGATTCTTTGGTAACATCCATAGTGGGCCGCGCCTTTAAATTGCGCGGCGGATGCAATTTTCGCCCTTTATGCTTGCCTCCGATGATGCGCATCTATGGCAGTTTTAGTAGTGTTTGTTCCAAATCCAAGGTTTGCACCCGATCGGTAAAGGATTCCAATTCGTCGTAGAGCCGGTGTGCGCCCGGGCCGGTAAGGATAATTTCAGGCCGGTGCCGGTCCCATTGATTTTTTTCCCATACAAAAAAGAAATAGTAAAGGAAATCATCGGTGTTTTCCATTCTGAAAGTATTGAAAAACTTCAAACGCCGGCCTTGCCAGCTCCCTATTTGAAAATCGCCCCCCGATGTGCGTACCAGCACACGCCATTGCAAATCCTTCGGGAAGCGGGTCCAGGCATATTGTTGAAGCAATCCGGCCGAGTGGTAAAAATCGATTTCTTTCACATAGTCCAGCAAAATATTGTTCAAATTAACCATAGGCAGGTAAACGTTCACCACGCCGGCATCTTCAAACACATCCCAGGCCGGCGCATCGGAACGGAACAGCCGGATATGTGTTTGCAGGTATTTGTCCGCCTGTCGCTCATCGAACAAGGCCAAGGGCACCCAAACGTTCCAGGGATTATGATGGAAAATACGGACTTGTTCGATGTCATTATCTACCATCAGTTCGTCCAGCATCGACCGTATGTGGGGTTCGATGCCTGCGGGTCCCGATACCCGGAAGTTTTTCCGGTCGTAGGCGTGCACGGGGCCGTTTTCCAAAAAATACGAAAGTCCATACAAGCCGGCTTGTATGGACAGTCGTTTTCGCGAGGGTTGCATTACTTGCGTTTGTTCTTAATATCGTAGAGTTTGGGCCAGTTGCCGCTGGTGGTAACGTCATCCAAGGAGCCCACTTGAATGTATGGCCCGTTGATTTCTTCGGTGCTGATAACGTTGAGTTCTTGTTCCACCAGGTCTTTGGGCTGGTCGTAAAGAATTTCCTTTTTGTGCACGCGGGCCATAAACACGGGCAGTTTTACTTCGCCTTTTTTGAGCTTTCCGGCTTTGAGTTCAAATTTTACCTGATGCTCGCGCCCGGGTATGGGCACCCATTGCATTTGTTTGTAGCGGTCGGTATTTTTGAACAACGAGTCTTTGACCGGAACGAATCCCAGCGTGTCGATGACCACAATTTCTTTTTCTTCGGTGATGCCCAAATACCGGTTGTATTCTTTGATAACCGAGTCTCTTCGTTGGGTAATGGTAAATTTGGCCGTGTCCACAAAACGCACCAACGAATCGAACGAACCCGTATAGCGTCCGGTTACGGTGCGATAGGCGATTTCCGAGTCGCGAATATCTTTGAGCCGGTCCACCACGGCGGCATAACGTTTCTTTTTGGTTTGGTTGAAGCGAACGGGGCCGGTAATGGATTCATAAATTTGATAACCCAAATAAATGGCGGCAATCAGTAGGATAAGGTTAATGATTTTCACCGTTACGGGCGGCATTTTGCCTTGGGCCACCAGGTAGGCAAAGAACAATATCAGTAAAACCAAAAGGATAAAAACGAACCAATACATTTCACTTGTCTTTTTGATTGAAGCAAATATACAATTTTTTTGATGTGTAAATGCGGCACATATCTTTCCTTACAACATATTGTCTACCGGGAATGAAATTTTCCGGTGTAATGTTTACGTGGTCGGGATGAATAGGTGCCGGTAATTTTTTTGGGCGCCCGGCTGCCGGCGTTCGGGGCGCCGCCGGCGGGCGGAAGCCCGCGGCGGATGGCCGGACGCGGAAGCGGATTTATCGTCGGCCCCGGCCCCGCGGCTTCGCCGCGGGGCCGGGGCGTTTCGCTGATTTACAATCGTTTACGTCCGGCCATCCGCCCGGCGCGCTGCTGCGCGCCGCGGCGGCGCCTCAGCCGTCGTTTCGCGATGACGGAGCACGCTCACGCCGGCTGTTCCTCACGCGGCAGCCGCCGGGCTGTCCGCTCGAATGCGGCTTGCCGGCTCGCTGCTTTTTGCGCGGGCTGCGCCTACGCTTGCCCGCGCCCGCCCGTGCGTAGGGCTTCCTTCGGTCGCCTCCTCCGGGCGGAAAAGCATGCTCGCCGCCAGCACCGCATAACCGCTCCCATCCCTGGCGCGGAGATTGCCGGATGCTGAGTGATTATACAAAGTACGAGTAAAATTAAACCGTTGGCCGGATGTAAAATTTCCTTTCTCTTTGGTGGCTAACGCCTTTGAAACACTGTTCGTAGAGCTCCTATCACTCAGCCACCTTCGCTGTCCTGTCTTCGGCTGATATTACGATCTTGACTTAGCAACCGGTTCACCAACTCTTCGAGTCGTGCATTCCTGCGTTTCAAATCCTCGATTTCCGCCCGCTGACGTTCAATTTCTCTTTGTTGTTCTTGCATGGCTTTGACCATGGGAACAACAAACTCCGCATAACGCAAGCCGTAGGTATCGTTTTCATTATCCGGTTTATCAACACCATGGAAATCATAGCCCACGCTACGGGCCGCCTGCTCCACTTCCTGGGCTATAAAACCGCTTTGCACTTCCGATGCTTTACGTTTTTCGGCTTCGGGTATACGTAAGCTGTCAGGGGTGTGCAAAAAGGCCGCCAAGGCATCCATATCCAACCGGTAAGTGATGGGACGCAACTTCATGATAAATGGCAAACCCACTACATTTTCCCGCACATCTTTCTTGAACCTGGCATCCGACAGATTGGTCCAGTCGGCATAACCGCCAATGCTGGTAACATCGGCATTGCCTATACGCACTTGGTTGCTGGCAGTGGGTTGGGCATTGTAGCCCAACGCCGTGGAGTTGTTGTAGTCTGAATGATAATAAAAGGCCTGATATCCCACAGCGGTATTATTGTACCCGTTAGTATTACGATTGAGCGCACCATGGCCAATGGCAACATTATTGTAGCCAGGACCATTATCATACAATGCATACTTTCCTATACCAATGTTATTGTTATTTGTGGTGTTGTAAAGAGCGCTTGACCCTATGGCAATGTTATCATTGCCATTAATGTTACGATAAAGTGCCTTAAAACCAACAGCTATGTTTTCTCGTCCCGCCCTGTTCGCGTTGAGTGCCGAATAACCCAAAGCACTATTATATTGTCCGTTTGAATTCTTAAACAATGCTCCTCTTCCACATGCCGTATTACCGAATCCGGAAGTATTGTAATTCAATGCCGATGTCCCGATAGCAACGTTATCGTTTCCTGTTTGATTGGCCCTAAGTGCATAGGCACCAACTGCACAGTTATATGCTCCCGTTGTATTGCGATTAATAGCCATGTGCCCTATGGCCACATTCTCATAGCCCGTTGTATTTGTATAAAGGGATTGTTCGCCAATGGCAATATTGTCATCTCCCGAAGTGTTGGAAGAGAGCGCACTCATTCCTATGGCAATATTTTTGGATCCATCGTCATTGTTATTCATAGCCAAATATCCCAAAACAATATTGTAATTGCCGGCTGTATTGTTTTTCAGGGCGTTAAATCCTCCCGCTATATTATTAGCTCCTGTTGTATTATTCATAAGCGTACTGTTCCCCAAGGCAATATTGTCATGACCAGTTGAATTTTCACGAAGTACATAATAACCCAAACCAATATTATACATGCCCGTTGTGTTTTCATGAAGTGCATAATAACCCAAAGCAATATTTAGGTGTCCAGTTGTATTTGCGTATAATGACTCGCTGCCAATGGCTATATTCAATTGGCCGGACGTATTATTAAAAAGTGCATCGTTTCCAATTGCAATATTCCTGTCGCCGGTGGTGTTGGAATAAAGCGTTTGGGAACCAATGGCAACATTGTACCCTCCTTCATTGTTGCTGTACAGCGCTTGATACCCAATGGCCGTATTGTTGGTGCCGCCATAGGCATAATAGGCCTGATGACCTATGGCCACACTGGAACCACCCCCACCATTATACATGCTTTGATAGCCGATAGCCACACTATACCCCACAGAATGTTCATGAACTGTTTGATATCCCACAGCCACCGTGCCCTCGCCTGCACGGAAGCCGGCTTCGTATCCAACGGCTGTGCGTTGGCTATAAACACTTTGTTTTATTGCACCATATCCTACGGCTGTATTTTCATTGCCGATACTATTTCCAGTTAAAGCACCATATCCCAGAGCCGTATTTTTTTCTCCGGTAGTATTTGCCCGTAAGGATTTGGAACCTATGGACGTGTTTTGGCCGCCGGTAGTATTGTTGAATAAAGCTTCTTTTCCCATAGCCACATTCCATTCGCCTTCGGTATTGGATTGGAGCGATGCCCTTCCACAAGCCGTATTAAAACTGCCCGTTGTGTTAGCGTTCAGCGCTCCTGTACCTATGGCTGTGTTATCATAGCCCGTTTGATTGGAATAAAGCGTTCCGTTACCCACAGCCACATTGGCCACTCCGGTTGTGTTACTAAACAATGCGCTGTGCCCAAATGCCGCATTGCTGTTTGTTTGGTTATGGTAAAGTGCCCGGTAACCTACCGCGGTGTTATTACTGATGTTCGTACCGCTGTAAAGTGCTTCGGAACCTATTGCCGTATTTTCTCTGCCTCCGGTATTGTTGTATAGCGCTTGATAACCGAAAGCGGAATTGTCATTGTTATAATTGTTGTAAAGGGCTTGGTATCCCATGGCGGTATTACGATAGCCGTTTATATTACTGTAAAGGGCTTGGGCACCGGATGCGGTATTATAATGTCCGTATTCATTGCTGTATAGTGATGCATATCCCAATGCGGTATTTCCTGTCCCACCATCATTGCTATACAAAGCCTGTGAACCAACGGCCGTGATATTATCGCCATTGTTTTGATATAAAGCCCTGTATCCTACTGCCACATTGTGGACTCCACTGGTCCGGTATCCGGCCTCGGCTCCCACAGCCGTATTACAACTGTCCCCAACCAAATATAACGCTTTGTATCCAATGCCAGTATTATAATCGGCCCGGTATTCCCGCAAAGCCTGATATCCAATACCTGTACAATAACGCTTATCGGAAAGCCCGGTTCCGTCAAACAATAACGCCTGATACCCCACCCCCACATTCCTGTTGTCGGTAGCATCATCGGAAAGGCCGGCCTCATGCCCCAGGAAAACCGACGAACCGTTGTCGGTGCCGTCGTTGTCGGATTTGCCATCTTCCAAGTCATCGATTTTTTTTACGGCCGTAGCAGCGTTCTGAACCATCAACCAAGCTGTGCCGTCATAATAATAAAAACCCGGTGTGTTGTCGGTTTGGTAAATCATCAAACCTTCGGCCGGCGAAACAATACCATCGCGTTGATCCTTTGTCATCCTGGGAATCAATAATCCCTTGGAAGTGCTTTGAATGTCCAACATGGCGGAAGCATGTGGCTGGCTCCCGTCGGTGTTGATGCTCACTTGGGCCCGTGTAATTCCAAGAGCCCAAACAAAAACGGTAACTAAAAATATGACTCTCATGGCTTAGAGGCTTTTTTAAAAGTTAATTGACTGTACAGGATTCGGTTTATATTCCATATAAAACAAAAATAATAATATTTTTGAATAAAAATCAAAATAATGATTAGTTTTTTGGTAATAGAATAAAATATTTTTGATATTTGATAAATATCATATTTTATTGAAATTTTTACAAATACGAAATTATCCACCCCTGATAGAAAAGAACAAAATTCCGGCCTAAACCCGGAATAAAACAAAAAACCGGCCCTGATGGACCGGTTGCAAACAGCTGATGTTGGACATTATTCTTCCAAATACATTTGTTCCACTAGGATTTTGTCGGCTCCCTTACTCAATGACCAAAGCATAATACTATCAAAGAGCAAACTGATGCCCACATAGAGGCCCAAAAGCCAGGAAGAAGCCAACGGATTGGGCGTATAATAGAGGAAAATCACACCCAATATACCACTCACCAGGCCGTTAATTACGGCCCACAGCTTGTTTACCGCCGGTTTGAGCGTTAAGGCCAAACCGAAATTAATGGCCGCATCGGTAAAAAGGTAAACCGCCATCAAGATAGCCAAGGCACTGGCAGCGGCCCAGGGTTTCCAAACCATCAAAATGCCCGTAACCGTAAGTAGTAATACTTTGAGCCAAGCCCATAAGCTCTTGGCGTTCACTTTGTAGGTAATGACACCTCCGTAAATTCCCAAAAAAAGCATCACCCAGCCCACAAACACGGCAAAGGTCAATCCCATTAGTCCGGGAAAAATCACTCCGGCCAATCCCAAAAGGAAAAAGGCAATGGCCAACCTTTTGGTATGCACGATATACTTATCGTAGAATACTTTGCGCGTAGGATAATTGATCATCGTTTTTTGTTTTTTTAGGTTTGCACTGTTGGAAACGGAAAAAAATATGCCTAACGAACAAACCGGCCATTTTTGCAGGAAAAACCAAATAAAATTCTAAAAATCAAGACATTATTTCGCTTTTTGGTGTAATTTTTTCAGCCGCCCGGGTGGTGAATATATAAAATAATGTATGCTTTGGTTATTCGGGAAAATGATTATATCTTTGCACACTGCAATACATAAAAATCATTTAAAAAATATTGGCATGTATTTGACACCTGAAATCAAAAAAGAATTCTTCAAGAAGTACGGCAAATCCGAAAAGGACACCGGATCGCCGGAAGCACAAATCGCGTTGTTTACCTACCGCATTCAACACCTGACCGAACATCTCAAAAAGCACAAGCACGATTACAGTACGGAGCGGGCGTTGATCAAACTGGTTGGCAAGCGCCGGCGACACCTGGACTACCTCAAAAAAGTGGACATCGAACGTTATCGAAAAATCATCAAAGAACTCGGATTGCGTAAATAAGCAATCCCAAACAAAAAGGGCGGTTCCAAGCCCTTTTTTTGTTTAATCGAAAAACAGAACATTTATGAAACCTGAACCCATAAAACAAGTAATAACCCTGGACGACGGGCGCGAAATCACGCTCGAAACCGGTGTACTGGCCAAGCAGGCCGACGGTTCGGCCGTGGTGCGTATGGGCAACACCATGTTGCTGGCCACCGTGGTGTCGAACAAAGAAGCCAAACCCGACGTGGACTTTTTCCCGCTCACAGTGGATTATCGCGAAAAATATTCGGCATCGGGAAAATTCCCCGGCGGATTTTTTAAGCGCGAAGGCCGTCCGTCAAGCGAAGAAATATTGGTTATGCGCCTGGTGGATCGCGTATTGCGGCCCACCTTTCCGAAGGATTACCGTCACGATACGCAAGTAATGATTTCGCTGTTGTCATACGACGAAGACGTACAACCCGATGCTTTGGCCGGCTTGGCTGCTTCGGCCGCCATCAGCGTATCGGATATTCCGTTTGACGGACCCATCTCCGAAGTGCGCGTAATCCGCAAGGACGGGCAATTTATGATCAACCCGGGCATCAAGGACATCGAAGAGGCCGATATCGACCTGATGGTGGGCGGAACCTACGATTCGGTAACCATGGTCGAAGGCCAAATGCACGAAGTGAGCGAAGAAGAAATGCTGGATGCCATCGACTTTGCCCATCAAACCATTCGCAAGCAAATCGAAGCCCAAAAGGAATTTGCCGCCAAGGTGGCCAAGGCGCAAACCAAGCGCGATTACGACCGTGGCGAAGAGGATGAAGAACTTTACCAAAAAGTGCATGACTTCGCCTACGACCGCATCTATGCCATTGCCTCCCAATCCACAGGCAAACAGGAACGCAAAGAAATGTTTGATGCCGTCAAGCAAGAACTCCAAGAACAATTCGACGAAGAAACGCTCGAAGAAAAAGGCAAATTGATTTCGGAATACTTTTCCGACGTAAAGAAAAAGGCCGTTCGCGACTTGATTTTGAACGAACAAAAACGCCTCGACGGTCGCAAGCCCGAAGAAATACGTCCCATTTGGACCGAAGTGGACTATTTGCCTTCGGTACACGGTTCGGCCATTTTTACCCGTGGTGAAACCCAGGCCTTGGCACAAGTAACCTTGGGTACGTCGATGGATGTGAACATCATCGACGGGGTTTCGTTCCAAGACGAAGAGCGTTTTTATTTGCACTATAATTTTCCGCCCTATTCCACTGGCGAAGTAAAGCCCTTGCGCGGGACTTCACGCCGCGAAATCGGGCACGGACATCTGGCCCAACGGGCTTTGGAACCCATGGTGCCCACGGATTCGCCCTACACCATTCGTGTGGTTTCCGATGTGTTGGAGTCCAACGGATCGTCGTCTATGGCCACGGTTTGCGCCAGCAGCATGGCCCTGATGGACGCCGGTATTCAAATCAAAAAGCAGGTGGCCGGCATTGCCATGGGCTTGATTTGGGACGAAGAAAGCGGCCGGCATGTGGTGCTGTCCGACATTCTGGGCGACGAAGACCATTTGGGCGATATGGACTTCAAGGTGGCCGGAACGGCCGATGGTATCACGGCCTGTCAAATGGACATTAAAATCAAAAATCTGGACCGTGGCGTGTTGGAAAAAGCCCTGCATCAAGCACGCGAAGGCCGGATGCACATCCTGGGAATCATGAACCAAACCATCGACAAGCCGCGTCCGGATGTGAAGGACTTCGTGCCCAAAATCGAACGTATCGAAATTCCGAAAGACTTTATCGGAGCCGTTATTGGCAAAGGAGGAAAGGATATTCAACAATTGCAAGACGAAACCGACACGGTTATTGTTATCAAAGAAGAAGGCGATATGGGCGTGGTGGAAATTATGGGCAAAAGCCGCGAAAAAATACAAGAAGCCATCGACATTATCCGCAGTATTGCCTTTGAACCCGAAGTGGGCGAAGTGTACGAAGGCCGCATTGTTTCCATCAAGGATTTCGGTGCCTTTGTGGAAATAGGACGCGGAACCGAAGGTTTACTCCATATTTCCGAAATCGATTGGAAACGCACCCACGACGTAAACGATGTACTGAAAGTGGGCGATATGGTTCGCGTAAAACTTTTGGCCAAAGAACCCAATGGCAAGTTGCGGCTCTCGCGTAAAGCCATCATACCCAAACCCGAAGGTTATACCGAACCCGAACGCCGCGAACGGCGCCCGGCACGTGGACGCGGTCCGCGCCGCGACGGTGGAAAACACCGCTCGGGAAACCGTCCGCCACGTCGTGACGATTGATGAAAAATCATTCCGCCAAATAAAAAAATCCCTTGCTAGATTTGAGCAAGGGATTTTTTGATGAATGTTGTGTCAATTTACAATTGTTCTTCCTCTTTCTTGATGCAACGGCACCAAAAGCCGTCTTCGGTACAGTAGAGTTGATAACCGGCCCGGCAAGCTTTGAGATGCCCTTTACGTTCAAAGGTGGCCGGATGCAATTGTGCGGCTTCGGTCAAATATTGTTTCAAGACCTGGTTTACACCAATGGGCGTTTCGGAATGACCCTCCACAATGCCGATGGCATACACATATTTGATTTTTTGACGAAAAGCCGTTTGGATAATTTCGGGATTCACGGTAAAGCCCAAACTGTGTTCCTTGCCTTCCATAATAATAAAATCCTTACGGATAAATAATGAATACATTCCGTCTTCCAGCAAATTGTAATCGATGGGAGCCGCAAGTTGAATGTAGAAGAAGTCATTGGCTGTTTGGTCATCGTTTTGGTTAATGGTTACCACCAGGTCTTTGCCCATAGGATAAAACCTGAGGAAGGCCTTTTTTTTGGCCCAAACGGAAGTGGTCAAACCAAGGGCTAAAACAAGCGTAATGAGGCGGATAAAATTTTTAGTTTTCATAGCAAGCGGATTTTTATGTTAATTTTAGTTACTTTCCTATTACAAATATATAATTATTTTTTTCTCGTGCAAATAACATTCGACATATTTTGAAAAAAATTACTCGCAAAACATAAAAATCATGTTTGAAAACAATAAAAGTTCCTATGTTTTTAAAGTAGAAATACGGTTTTTTTTCGGGTATAATCGAATCAATGTTAATGGCAATTATTTATAAAGAAATAATTGACATAATTTATCATAAAAATTTAATACTCTCCAAATGAGGATTTCGAGGATGTCCTGTTGGAACAATGTTTGGCAAATTTATTTTTTGCATAAATTTGAAGTAATGATTCGACGGTATTTATTTCTGATTTTTGTCATTCTGCCCTTATGGAGCGGGGCGCAAACGCTTTATTACGTTTCGCCTACGGGTGATGACCATAACGACGGCCGCTCGTCCGGAACGGCGTGGCGCACGCTTTTCTATGCCCTTTCGGCGGCTTCGCCCGTGGCGGCGGGTGATACGGTATGGGTTCAAGCCGGTATTTATGCCGGTGAGCATGTGGTCGTGGAAAAAAGTGGAACACCCGAGCATCCGGTTGTGGTTCAAGGTTACGGACAAACACCCGGCCAGGATCCGGGATTTGATTTTGATTACGGCGACACGCTCGATGCTTCCCGGTTACCACTCTTGGATGGAGGAGACCGTAGCCACGGGACGGCCATCGACCTGAACGGAGCGCAATACGTGGAATTCCATAACTTGCAAATTACACGTTATGAAAATGGAGTAATTGACGACGAAAGACTGAGCAACCGTCATATAGTTTTGGACAGGATATACTTAACCGAATTGGGCGACACTTTGGCAAATTATTCGGGTAAGGCCATCGAGTTAAAGTCATCGGATAATATTATTCGCCAATGTGTGGTGGTCAATGCTTCGGCGCAGGGTATTTATGTGGAAGGAGAAAGAAACATCATCGAAGATTGCAAGGTTTACTGCGACGATGACAGATCGGACAATGCGGCAATGGATTATTACATTGTAGTGTATTATGGAAATGATAATATCGTTCGTAACTGCTATGTGGAACGTATCGGCGATTTGCCCAATTACGGGCACGGCATAGGTGCCAAAGGGGATGCGGCACATAATCTTTTTGAAAACTGCACGGCGGTTAATTTTCGTGACGAGGCCTTCTATGTGCGGCATCGCGGGGCGCAGCATAACCGCTTTGTGCATTGTACTACCCGGGGTATTACACAAGAATCCACGGGTTTTGTGGCACGAGACGGGGCCAGTTACAACTCCTTCGATGCTTGTATAGCCCACCATTGTAAACGCGCCGTTCAATTTTGTGATAGCGACGAAGACGACGGCGCCCAATATTGCGGGCGTTATAACCGGTTTACCAACTGTATTTTTTTTGACAATTACATAGCCATTGATTTTAATGATTATGAAGAAGACACCGATGTGGACAACAATGCTTTTTACAATTGTGTATTTGACGGTGGAAACACACTTGTCAATGTGGAAAGAAACAACTACGACAATTTAATGGCCAATTGCATTGTTACAGGTTTTGTCCGGTTGGAAACCGACAGCAACGGATATACGTTGAATTTCGATTTTACCTATTCGGACTTTTATAACAACGGCTTTGCGATGCCCGTCGGAACGGGTAATATCAATGCCGACCCACAGTTTGTAGATAGCACCCTGAACGATTATCATCTTTTGGCGGGAAGCCCTTGTGTTGATACGGGAACATCCAACGGCGCTCCCACAACGGATTTTGACGGACAAGTCCGTCCGTTGGGCAATGGGCCGGATATGGGCGCCTATGAATTTGGCGGGCAAACCGGGGTGGTTAAATCGGTTGAACAGGATATGGTTGTTTATCCCAATCCGTGCAGTGATGTTTTGTTTATCACGACAACCGCAAGTGCGATCAAAGAAATTCGCATTTTTAATTCGGCGGGGATGGATATGACGGGCTTTATCAGGATGAGGGAGCCGGAAGGAAACCTGCAAGTATTGGATATTTCGAACTTGACATCGGGGGTTTATTGGTTGGAAGTGAGTGGAAGTTGGAAAATGTTTGTAAAACGGTAGTTTTTGCGGAGAATAATGTATGTAGTTTAATAATTTCCTGTCTGCGGAGACCGCTGCCATGGCGTAGCAGAACTTGTCGGGAGGCAGTGTGGCTCCGCAGCACGCGAAGCAAGACCTGCGGCACAGCGAAGCGAAGCCGGAAGGGCTTGCGAAGCCCGAGGGGAGACAAACGCGGAGTCGCAGGCGGAGCGTGCGGGTTCCCCGAGGTGCGAAGGAAAACAAGCGCGGCCCGGGCGTTGGGCTTTGGAAGCGCAGAAAGAAGGTAAGAATACATTCTGCGCTACGGTATCGTTTTGTACGTACCAAGGTTTCCCAGATTTCTTACCTTCTTTCCTTTTTGCATCGGATGTGAACAAAATTATAAAATTTTTCATGCTACAAACATACGAGGTTTCCGAAGCAGCGTAGCAAGACAAAGGGCGCTGGCCCCGCGCTCACGCGCGGGGCCGGCGGCGCAAAATCCCGGCAGGGTTTTCCGGGAATGGCGTAGTCGAAACTTTAAATCATTTGTTGTCAATGGCCGCAAAATTTTGCGCCGCCGGCAGCGGAATTCCATTCCGCCGCCGGCGCCCTGACGGCTTGCGGAGCCGCGTAGGAAACGCGTAGCGGTTCCGGAGCGTCATAAAAAAATCCCGGCACACAAAGGCCGGGATTAAAACTATGCACTAAAATCCGGTTATTTTTTTCGTTTCAACACCTTGTCGAAACGTTTCTTCATTAAATCATACATCACGGGTGTGGCCACAAACAGCGACGAATAAGTTCCCACAATCACACCCACCATCAAGGCGAAAATAAAGCCGCGGATGCTGTCGCCGCCAAAGATGAATTCCACCAACAACACCAGGAAGGTGGTAAACGATGTGTTCAAGGTTCGCGAAAGCGTGGAACCCAGAGCCCGGTTGATCAGTTTTTCCGGCGTCCACGAGAGGTGGATCTTGAAAAATTCCCGCACACGGTCGAAGATGACCACCGTGTCGTTTAGCGAATAACCGATTACGGTCAGGATGGCGGCAATAAAGGCCTGGTCCACTTCCATATCGAAAGGCATAATCTT
Source organism: Flavobacteriales bacterium (assembly GCA_027023475.1). Classification (GTDB taxonomy): domain Bacteria; phylum Bacteroidota; class Bacteroidia; order Flavobacteriales; family Flavobacteriaceae; genus JAADED01. The sequence continues at coordinate 53,023 of JALVVJ010000019.1, read as the reverse complement.
GTAGGTGAGCGAAAACACGCCCAGCGTAAAGAGCACGTCGTGAACCAAGGCCACAATGGCGCCCACACTGAATTCCCAGTATTTGAAACGCACCAAAATGTAGATGAAGATGGCCAAGAGCGAGAATATCACAGCCCAAACGGCGCCTTTTTTAATGTCGTCGGCAATAGTGGGACCCACTTTGATGGATTGCATCATTCCGTATTGTTTTTCGCCTTTGGTGCTGATAAATTGGTCGAAGGTCATACCTTTGGGCAGGAAGGGTTTGAGCCCTTCGTAGAGTTTTTGTTCCACTTCCTGGTCCACTTCCTCACCACTTTGGTCGATTTTGTATTTGGTGGTAATTTTCAGTTGGTTGGGCGCTCCGAAGGTTTTGACTTCGGGCTTAATTTTATGTCCGTTTACCACAAACACTTCACCCAAGGCATTGGCCACTTCGTTGCTGTTCATGGCTTGCGGGAAGCGCACCGTAAAGGTTCGTCCGCCCACAAAGTCCACACCCGGGTTAAGTCCCTGGGTAAAGATGGAAATCAACCCGATGGCAATCAAAGAGCCCGAAACCAAATAAGCGATTTTGCGTTTACCGATAAAGTCGAACTTAACATCCACCAACCAATTTTCGGTTACCTTGGTGGAGAAAGTCATTTTCTTACCCTTGTTCATCCACCACTCGATAAACAGACGCGAAAGCAGGATGGCCGTAAACAAGGAGGCCACGATACCGATAATCAGGGTGGTGGCGAAACCTTGAATGGGTCCGGTTCCGAACACAAAGAGGATAAAGCCCGTAATCAAGGTGGTGATGTTGGCATCCAAAATGGAGGAAAGAGCGTTGCTGTATCCGTCGGCGATAGCGGCCCGCATATTTTTGCCCGCCCTTAGTTCTTCGCGTATCCGCTCATAGATAAGCACATTGGCGTCCACCGCCATACCAATGGTCAGCACGATACCGGCAATACCGGGCAGGGTGAGCACCAGTTTCAAACTGGCCAAAACACCGAACACAAACAACAGGTTGACCAGCAACACCACACCGGCTACCACACCTGCACGGCCGTAGTAGAAAATCATCCACAAAATCACAAGGAGCAGGGCAAAAGCAAAGGCGATTTTACTTTGGTGAATGGCTTCACGGCCAAGGGTGGGTCCTACAATTTCGGATTGAACAATATCGGCTTTGGCAGGCAACTTACCGGCACGCAACACGTTGGCCAAGTCCTTGGCTTCTTCGACGGTAAACTTACCATAGATTTGCGAACGTCCGCCGGTGATAGGGCCGTTGCTTACCGTGGGGGCCGAATAAACCACTTTGTCCAGCACAATGGCGATGGTGGAGCCGTTTTTATAGGCATCGGTGGTAAGTTTTTCCCAGATTTTGGCTCCTTTGGAATTCATATCCATCGACACGGCAGGTTTACTGAACTGGTCGAAAGTTTGACGGGCGTCGGTTATCACACTACCACTTAGCGGCGGAATATGGTCGGCATTGCCGTGGACGATATATAGCGGAATAATGTCTTTGTCGGCGTCGCGTTTGCCCCAAAGGAACTGAGCAAAACGCAGATTTTCGGGACGGGCTTTAACCACTTCCGGATCGCGGAGGAATTGATTTACTTTGGCGGTGTCTTTGATAGCAAAATAACCTACCACCGGGCCATATCCGGCTTGACGTTTGAGGGCCGAAAGCGAAACGATTTGAGGTGCTTGTGTGCTGTCTTTGGGTTGAATACTGTATTTGCGTGAAATAATTTGATCCACCTGTTGGATATAGCCGGCATATTCTTCCTGCTTATAGCCGGGCCAAAATTCCAATTGCGCCGTGCTTTGCAGAAGTTTTTTTATACGTTCGGCATCTTTGGCGCCGGGCAGTTCCACCAGGATGCGGCCACTGGTACCCAAGCGTTGAATATTGGGCGATGTTACCCCGAATTTGTCGATACGCTTACGCAGCACTTCAAAGGCACTGGTCATGGCTTCATCCACCTTTTGGCGGATGACTTTTTTGACTTCTTCGTCGGGCATGCCCGGTTCAATGTCGCCGGCCAATTTTTTGTTACCGAAAATGGCCGGGTCGCTCAGTTGTTTGCCGGTCTCTTTGGCAATTTTATCCCAAGCTTCGAAAAACAAATCCAAGAAAGGTTTATCACTGGATTTTTGGGCTTCGGCGGCCATTTTAAGTGCGCGGTTAAAATCGGGGTCGTGCGTATGATTGGCCAAATCTTTGAGAATGTCGCGAATGGAAATTTGCAAAATGACATTGATACCTCCTTGCAAATCCAAACCCAATTTCATCTCCCGCTTCTTGATTTCTTCATAGGTAAAGTGCATCCCCAGCAGGTTATACACCGGAATTTTATTGACCGAGTCCAGATAACGTTTTTCTTTAACCGGATCTCCTTGGGCATATTCGCGTGCCTTTTGCTTGATGTTTTGCCCTACAATGGTAAACGATAATTGATAGATACTCAACAATGCCAACAGAATGGCAAACGTTTTAACAAGTCCTTTTCCTTGCATTATTCTTATTTTTTCAAACAATGCGCAAATATAGGATTTACCGCGCTATTTTCCAATGTGCTCCCTATGCAGACGCTTTGTGCCACATTTTTCGGATGTTTTTGGTGATAATTATTACAAAAACAACGCAAAAACTGCTTTTTGTCAGTCGGAAGTAGCGGATTTTGAAATAAATTTATATGCAAAACTCCGAGCGTATATGACCGAAGCCATCGAAGCGCGTGTTTACGGCAAGGTGCAAGGCGTATGGTTCCGTAAACACACTAAAATGCAGGCCGACCGGTTAGGTTTGACCGGTATTGTGCGGAATGAGCCCGACGGCAGCGTGTATGTGGAAGCCGAAGGCCCCGAAGAGCAAATACGGATTTTCAAAGATTGGCTTCATCAGGGTTCGCCGCTTTCACGCGTTGAACGTGTGGACTTCCGGCGCACCGGGCCAAAGGGCTACAAAAGTTTTGAAATTATTCGATAACCATAAATAAATCAATATTATGACAACCGATACAGCATATCTGAAAATCAACAACCTGGAAGTGGAACTTCCGGTGGAAACCGGAACCGAAGGCGACCGGGCTATTGACATTAAAACATTGCGGGCTTCCACCGGTGGCGTTGTAACCGTGGACCCCGGTTATAAAAACACCGCTTCCACCCGGAGTAAAATCACCTACCTCAACGGCGAGGCGGGTATTTTACGCTATCGCGGTTATCCGATCGAAGAACTGGCCGAGAAATCCACTTTTTTGGAAGTGGCTTACCTGCTCATTTACGGCGAATTGCCCGACAAAACAACTTTTGATAAGTTCGTGGCCGACGTCAAGGATAAATCCTTTGTGAACGAAGAAATGAAAAACATCATCGACGGATTTCCGCGCTCGGCCCACCCCATGGGTATATTGTCGTCGCTCACCGGCGCCATGACGGCTTTTTATCGTGATGTTAAAGATATTTCCAACAAAGAAGTGCTTTACAACACCATTGTTCGCACTTTGGGCAAATTCCCCATTCTGGGTGCCTGGGCCATGCGCAAGCGCAACGGCTGGCCGCTTACCTATGCCGACAGCCGGCTCAGCTACGTGGAAAACATCCTGAAAATGATGTTCGAAAAGCCCATGGAACCCTACAAAGTGAATCCGGTGGCAGCCCGGGCCTTGGACAAACTTTTGATTCTTCACGCCGACCACGAACAAAACTGTTCTACATCCACCGTGCGGCTCATAGGTTCGTCGCATGCGGGTTTGTATGCTTCCATATCCGGGGGTGTTTCGGCCCTTTGGGGTCCGCTGCATGGCGGCGCCAACCAAGCCGTTCTTGAAATGTTGGAACAAATCCGTGCCGACGGCGGCAATGTGCGCAAATACATCGACAAGGCCAAGGACAAAAACGACCCGTTCCGGCTGATGGGCTTCGGGCACAGGGTGTATAAAAACTTCGACCCGCGGGCCCGCATTATCAAAAAATCCGCCGATGAAGTGTTGGCCGAATTAGGCGTGGACGATCCCTTGTTGGATATTGCCAAAGAACTGGAACAAGCCGCACTGAACGACGAATATTTCCAAGCGCGAAAACTTTATCCGAATGTGGACTTTTACAGCGGCATAATCTACCGCGCGCTGGGTATTCCGGTAGAAATGTTCACCGTGATGTTTGCCATGGGGCGCCTTCCCGGGTGGATAGCCCAATGGAAAGAAATGCGCGAAAACAACGAACCTATCGGAAGGCCGCGTCAATTGTATGTAGGTCCTGCTCAACGGCATTATGTTCCCATGGAAAACAGAAAATAATTTACGCATTGGGTTTATTTGAAAAGCTCGTTTCTTTTGGAACGGGCTTTTCGTTTTTTTTGTTCCGAAAGCTTTATGTATTTTTAGGCCAAACCCACAATTGTATGGAAATCGACCGGTTTTATGTAATTGATGAAATTTCACCCCTGCGCGCCGTTATTCTGGGCCGCGCCGATAGCCCCGGTCCCGTTCCCGAGCCCGAAGATTGTTACGACCCCAAGTCCTTGGAAAATGTGCTCAAAGGCACCTATCCGCGCGAGGAAGATATGGTGCGCGAAATGGAATCTTTCCGTGAGGTTTTGGAAAAATACGGTGTCAGGGTTTTCCGGCCCAAGCCCTTGGAAAATACCAATCAAATATTTGCCCGCGATGTGGGTTTTGTAATCGAAAATAAATTTATCCGTTCCAATATTTTACCGGCGCGCGAGTGTGAAGTAAACGCCATTTTGGAAATCGCCCGCAGTATCGATCCGGGGAATATTATTATTCCGCCCGAAACGGTGCATGTCGAAGGTGGTGATGTGATGCCGTGGTATGATTATATTTTCGTAGGCGCCTATCGCCGCCCAGATTATCCTAAAATGATCACTGCGCGCACCAATGCCGCCGCCGTGGAATGGTTGCAGCAATTGTTCCCGCACAAAAAAGTGGTGGCTTTCGACCTGAAAAAATCCAACGCCGACCCCTATGAAAACGCCCTGCACTTGGATTGCGTATTTCAACCCGTGGGCAAAGGCAAGGCCATCATTCACCGCGAGGGTTTTCTGGTGCCGGAACAATACGACTTCCTACGCGATTTGTTCGGCCGGGAAAATCTTTTTCATATCACAAAGGAAGAAATGTATGATATGACGGCCAATGTATTTTCCATATCGCCCGAGGTCGTGGTTTCCGACCGGCATTTCAGTCGGTTAAACACTTGGCTTCGCCGGCAAGGGCTGACCGTTGAGGAAATCGGTTATCGTGAAATTGCCAAACAAGAAGGTTTGTTGCGTTGCTCCACGCTGCCCCTTTACCGCGATTACCGGCGCATTTCGATGATAAAATGATGTTCGGGTGCATCGGCGTGGAAACGGAGTTCGGTGTCGGTCAAGCGGCTGATGCGGCAGCGGAAGGGAATGTTGTTGATCACCACTTCAAACACGCGCGGCGACAGGAAACGATAGGAAAACCGTTCGGCCCGGCTGCCATAGAGGGCATAAATATGCATCGGCCCGAAAACCACTTCCACATCCCGGTATCGGGCCACATCGGGCACCAATCCCGTTTCGTAAATACTTTGCAAACGCCAACTTTGTTGCATCAATTTTTGTTTCGCATCAAAATCGGTTGCTTCTTTACTTTTTTGCGTAGTAAAAACATGATCGTCGCGCATGGTTAATCCTTGGGTTTTGTAAAACCGAAGCAAAAATCTTGCCAAAGTTAAATACGACGGAAGGACAACTCGACTGATCAATGATTTTTCCGTTAAAAACCACTAAATTTTGACTTGCTTCGGGAACATACGGCTTCCATAGGCCTACGCCAAGGGCTGCGCCTTGTTTCCCTGACATTGCCAGGCAATATACGGGACAAGTTATGCGGTTCCGCAAGCCCCTGCGGGTCTTGCTCCACGGCTCCACAAGCCGTCAGGGCGCCGGCGGCGGAATGAAATTCCGCTGCCGGCGGCGCAAAACTTATTCCGGAAAATGGATTGTTGCGGCCATCGATGATTTGTTTTGGGTTTAGCGAATAAAATCCACCGTTTTTTTGCGCCGCCCGGCCCGCGCCTTTGGCGCGGGCCGGCGCCCCTTGTCTTGTTCCGCCCTCCGGGATCCTTCGGCTGCCAAGCGGCTGATGCCAAGCCCGCGCTTTGTCTCCCTCCGGCACTCCGGCAGCCCTGCGGTCTGCCTTCGCGGCTCAGGGAGCCGGCACGCTCCGCCTGCGGCTTCGCGCTTGTCTCCCTTCGCAACTCCGCAAGCCCTTCCGGCGCCGCTTCGCTTCGCCTCCGGTCTTGCTCCGTGTGCTTCGGAGCCACCTGCGGTGTCTCCTTGCGGCCCTCGGAGCCCTTTGGTCTCCTCGGGAAGCGGCGAACCCGCTGTTCGGTTTCGCCTTCAATGTTTGCAATAGGAGATCGATGTCATTCCGACAAAGTTTTGCCGAGCGTAAGCGAGGTAAAACGCCGAGGAATCTCATCACGGATTAGACAATAGGAATCTAATATTCCGCCCCGAATGGAGTATCCGTGTAGAGATTCCTCGTCGCCGCTACGCGGCTCTGTCGGAATGACATTTGCCTTCAATGTTTACAGTAGGACATTAATCATAAACCCGAACGCTTCAACCAAGGCCGGATGTATCATTGTAGCCGCGCGATTTATCGCGCGGGAAAAGCGATTTATCGCGCGCACCTTATTATCGCGCCAGGGATGGGAGCGGTTATGCGGTGAAGGCGGCGAGGATGCTTTTCCGTCCGGCGGAGGCGACCGAAGGAAGCCCCACGCACGGGCGGGCGCGGGCAAGCGCAGGCGCAGCCCGCGCAAAAAGCAGCGAGCCGGCAAGCCGCATTTGAGCGGACAGCCCGACGGCGCCACGTGAACGCGGCGGGTGCGAAAGCGCTCCGTCGCCTTGAAGCAACCGCCGATGCGTGAACGTGTGCGGCGGGGCGCCCAAAAAACATTTTATTTTACCGGAAATATCCGTAACTTGAAAACAAAACACCGGCTATGGATGCTCACGAGCAAATCCTTCGTGTTGATGGTTTTGAACTGCGAATTACGCATCCCGATAAACCGCTTTTCCCGCAAACGGGCATCACCAAGCGGGAATTGATGGATTATTATTTGGCCGTGGCGCCTTACATCCTACGCTATAATCGCGGAAGGCCCTTGGTATTTGTCCGTTATCCGCACGGGGCGCCCGGATATTCGTTTTTTCAAAAAAATGCACCCGATCCGGTGCCGTCCTTTGTGGAAATTCGCGAAATGGGCAAATTCAAACCCACCCGTTATGTGGTATTGGAACAGGTGGCCGACCTGATATGGTTGGTGCAATTGCACGCTTTGGAATTCCACGTGATGGGCATCTGCAAGCCGCATTGGGCCAATCCCGACCTGATGGTGTTCGACATCGACCCGCCCGACGGGGCCGGTTTTGAAGAAATCCGTGATTTTGCCCTAGGCATACGGCCGGTGATCGAAAAATTGGGCTACACTACGCTGGTCAAAACTTCGGGCAAGCGGGGTGTGCACATTGTTTGTCCTTTGGAACCCGCCTACACGGTGGACCAAGTGATGGAAGCAGCCGAAAGTGTTGCAAGGGAGATTATGCGCGCTTTTCCCGGTTCCACCCTGGATGTACGCAAAGACAAGCGACGTGGCAAATTCTTGATTGATATTTACCGTAACCGTGCCTTTCAAACGTTCAGCATGCCCTATGGCACACGGGCAACGCCCGTGGCGTCGGTGTCTATGCCGCTTAGCTGGGAACAGCTGCGCAACTTGAACGACCCGCACATATATACCGTTCGCAATGTGCCGGAAATACTGCAAAATAACGGCGACGCCTGGGAAAACGGCTTTGCCCGGACGTCGCGTTTACATACGTTGAAATAATGCGTCCGTTTTAATTAAAGTAGAAGGTGAAATCAACGGACAAGTGGCGCGGCATTTGACGGATAAGCGATGAGTTCATCACGTCGGTCATACCCAAATGATAGGAGAGTCCGAGATTGATGTTGCCAAAGCCCACATTGTATTCGGCACCGGCACCGAAAATCAAGGACGAACCGATTTTGTTCACCTGGTCGGTAATAACCACACTACCGCTTTTGGCCGTTACGTTGATGTCGAGCGTGGCGCCGAAAAAGCCCAAAATACGAATATTGTCGGCCACTTCATTGCTACGCATTTTGAGGGCCAAGGGCACTTCCACCGTGGTGATTTTCATATTGGAAAAATCCGATTTGAAATTACGGCTGTGAATCATAATGCCCGAATGCAGGTAATAGTTTTTGGCAAAGCCGTAATCGGCCCAAAGGCCGCCTTTGAAGCCCAAACCGCCGCTTTTGAGCGAATCCACTTGGACAAAATTACCGTTTACCTTGACAAACCCCTTGTTGAAGTTGATGCTGGGCGCCAAGGAAAGCCCGATACGAAAATCCTGTGCATTGGCCAACGAATAGGCAAAAAGCATCAGAACGAGCGGTAAAATCCATTTCTTTTTCATAGCTATGCGTTTTTTGTTTATATATTTGGAATAAATTTATTTCAAATTATTGAAACCGAAAAACGGATGTAACTTTTATAGCAAAAATGATGCCGGATCTGAGTAAATCTTTGGAATTTTTGGTGGCCGAATACCGCAATTATCTACAATGGGAAAAAAAGCTGGCGGCGCATTCGGTGGCGGCTTATATGCAGGATTTGGAAAAATACCTGCGCTTTGTAGCGGGTGAGGATGCCCGCCGTGTGGCTTTGAAGGATTTGGACAAGCATTCGGTCAAAGAATTTATTTACCGGATGGCCGATTACGTAAGCCCGCGCACGCAGGCACGTATGCTGTCGGGTTTGCGTAATTTCTTCGATTATTTGATATTGGAAAACCGGCTCCAAGCCAATCCGGTGGACTGGGTGGAAGCGCCTAAGCTCAACCGCAAAATTCCCGAAACGCTCAGCACGGACGAAATCGACCGGATTTTGGCCGCCATCGACCGCTCCACCTTCGAGGGCGAACGCAACCATGCCATCATCGAACTGATGTATGCCTGCGGCCTGCGGGTGAGCGAAACGGTAAACCTGAAAACCGGAGATATTTTTTTCGACGAAGGTTTTTTGCGCATCTTGGGCAAGGGAAGCAAGCACCGCTTTGTGCCCTTGGAAAAATATACGGCCCGGATTCTACGCCTTTATTTGGAACGGGTGCGGCCGCAGGTGGAGCCCAAAAAGGAAGCCCGCGACTATGTGTTTCTCAACCGGCGGGGCGGCCAATTGAGCCGGCATATGATCTATGTTTTTTTGAAAAATTATGCCAAGGAAGCCGGCATCACCAAAAATATCAGTCCGCATACCTTGCGGCACAGTTTTGCCACACATCTTTTGGAAAACGGTGCCGATTTGCACAGCATCCAGTTGCTATTGGGGCACGAAAACATCACCACTACCGAAATCTATTTGCACACCTCCCAAAAACAAATCCGCGAAAGTTTGGAAAAATATCATCCGCGCAGTGCCAAGTCAGTGTAATACGGTTGGATTAATTCGGGCGGCTTCCTGCACAGGGGCTTGCACGGTAAATAAAACACGGAATGATTCAAACCAAATATTATCAAACAACCCGATGCAAAATATCGCCAATCATCCGTTTGAGCTTGATATATTGTATCATTTCCTCCATAACGGCTTCGGCCCTATCCGGTTCCAGTGATTGATCACCATCGGGAAATTGTTGGCGATGGAAGTCATCCAAACTTTTGATGAGTAATTCAAAGCGTAGGTTGTAAAGCACCTCGGTTACGTGGCGCGACAGGTTTTCCACCGGGTCGATGTTGCGCATCCGCCGCTTGGACCAATCCGAAAGCCGGTGTTTTTCGTTGTCGAACACAATGTCGGACAGCACCTCCAAATGCTCCTCGGGCAATTCCTTGCTCAGCGCGGCCACATCGGGCGTTTCGCCGTTGAGAAAGGTGTCGATGAGTTTGTCATACAATGCCCGGAATACGGGCGAAGCGAATTCCACCTCGTCGGCCGTGAGCTCGGTGTGGATTTTTTTCCAAACGGGTTGTTCCACTTCGTAGGTGTCGATTTGGAGTTCACCGTCGATTTCGTCCTTCACCTTGTAATACGGAAACAGGGCTTTTTCGTGGCCGTAGAGCAAGAGGATTTTGATAATTTCGCGCTCCAAAACCGGAATACGTTCGGTGAGCGTGATTTGGGGCTCGGCCACTTGCATTTTGGGCGTGGGCAGTTCCTGGCGCAAGCGTCCTTGCACGGAACGGATTTTACGGCGCAGAGCCGCGTGCAGTTCCACAAAAAGCTTGTGTTCGTCGATGCCGGTGATTTGCGCCACACGGCGGATGTAAAGTTCCCGCTTGATTTCGTTCGGAATTTTGGCAATGCTTTCCACCACGTGGCGGATCATTTCAAAGATGCGCACGGGGTCGGTTTGGTCTTGGAGCAGTATTTCGGCGGCAAATTCAATAAAATCCTTGCTGTTGGCATCCAGGTAATGCACCAATTCCTCGGCACTGACCTTGTGGGCGTAGCTGTCGGGGTCTTCGCCTTCGGGTAGCACCACCACACGCACGTTCATATCGTTTTCCAGGATGATGTCCACTCCCCGGATGGCGGCACGGAGTCCCGCCGGGTCGCCGTCGTAAACCAGCGTAATGTTGGGCGTAAAACGTTTGATGAGCCGCACCTGTTCTTCGGTAAGCGAAGTGCCTGCCGATGCCACGGTGTTTTGGATGCCGGCCTGGTAAAAGGCCAGCACGTCGGTATATCCCTCCACCAGGTAGGCATTGTCTTCGCGGCCAATATGGCTTTTGGCCTTGTGGATGCCGTAAAGGATTTTGCTTTTGTGATACACCTCGGTTTCGGGCGAATTGATGTATTTGGCCGGATGCTTGGAGGTGTCCAAAATACGTCCGGCAAAGCCCACCACATTGCCGCCGAGCCGGTGGATGGGGAATATGACCCGGCCGTAGAAACGGTCCACAATGCGGTCGTTTTTGCGGATAATCAAGCCGGCGGATTCCAGCACATCGTCCTTAAAGCCCTTGGCCGTGGCGGCTTTGTAGAAGGCATCGTAGGCCTCAGGGGCATAGCCGATGTCGAATTCCCGCAGGGTTTTTTCCAGGAAACCGCGTTCGCGGAAATAGCTCAGCCCTATGGCCCGGCCTTCGTCGGTGTTGTAAAGTTGCTCCACAAACCAATCGCGGGCGAATTCCAGGGCCAAAAGCAAGCTCTCACGTTCGCGCCGGCGTTGTTCGGCTTCGGCGTCGGGTTCTTCTTCGGGAATGGCGATGTTATATTTGCGGGCCAACCATCGCAGGGCCTCGGGATAGCTCATACTTTCGTGTTCCATCAGGAACTTGACCACATCGCCGCCTTTGCCCGACGAAAAATCTTTCCAAATTTGTTTGGCGGGCGACACGAAAAACGAAGGCGTGCGTTCGTTATTGAACGGGCTGAACCCTTTCAGGTTGCTTCCGGCCCGTTTGAGTTCCACAAATTCGCCGATAACCTCTTCGACGCGGGCCGTGTCGCGGATTTGTTCCACAATATGTCCGGGAATACGTCCCACGGGCTCAGATTTTGCGGTTGATTACATATTCGGCCAATTGTTCCAAACTACGGCGGGCGGCATTGTCGGGATATTGTTTCAGGATGTCCAGGGCTTCGTCTTTGAGGGCGTGCATCTTGCGGACGGCATAGTCCAATCCGCCGGCCCTGCGCACATATTCGATCAAGGCGGCCACTTTTTGCTTGTCGGTATTGTGGTTTTTGACAATGTCGCGTATCCAGCGTTTTTTGGCCGGCGGCGCCTGGTCGAGGGCATAAATGAGCGGCAGGGTCATTTTGCGCTCTTTGATGTCGATGCCGGTGGGTTTGCCGATGCTATCACCCGAATAATCGAACAAATCGTCCTTGATTTGGAATGCCAAACCCAGCAGTTCGCCGAAGCGGTGCAGGTCGTGGACGGTTTTGGGGTCGGAACCCACCGATGCTGCGCCCATAGCGGTGCAGGCGGCGATGAGTGTGGCTGTTTTTTGGCGGATGATTTCGAAATACACTTCTTCGGTAATGTTGAGTTTCCGCGCTTTTTCGATTTGCAGCAGTTCGCCTTCGCTCATTTCCTTGACGGCCACCGAAATAATACGCAGCAGGTCAAAATCGTCGTTGTCGATGGAATGGATCAGCCCTTTGGCCAGCAGGTAATCGCCCACAAGCACGGCGATTTTATTGCGCCACAGCGCGTTGATCGAGAAAAAACCGCGCCGGAACGTGCTTTCGTCCACCACATCGTCGTGCACGATGGTGGCCGTGTGGATCAGTTCGATGATGCCGGCGCCGCGATAGGTGCGTTCGGTAACTTTGCCCGCCAGCATTTTGGCCGTCAGCAGCACCAGCATAGGCCGCATACGCTTGCCTTTGCGCGTAACCAGGAACATGGTAACGCGATTGAGCAATGGCACGTGCGAGCGTAGCAACTGGCCGAACTTTTGCTCGAAAAGTTCCATTTCCAGCCGTATGGGTTCTTTGATGCGTTCGACGGGTTTCATACCATAAGTGGTCGAATGCGTAAAATTACGACAAATCGTGGAAAAGATTTTTAGGGCGCCTCCCGCACTCGTTCACGACTGCCGCCGGCTTTCGCCTGTGGCTCATCCGGCGACGCGTTCACGAGGCGGGACCGGGCTGTCCGCTCAAATGCGGCTTGTCGGCTCGCTGCTTTTTGCGCGGGCTGCGCCTGCGGCTTGCCCGCGCCCGCCCGTGCGTAGGGCTTCCCACTGTCAGCCTCCACCGGGCGGAAAAGCATGCTCGCCGACGTCTCCGCATAACCGCTCCCATCCCTGGCGCGATTTTTTTTTGCTAACCATTTGAACAATCGTAGCAATGGCCGTCCTTAGCATCAACCGCCTTCTAAATCCGAAAATCCCCCTTTGTTTTTCCCGAAAAATATTTCATATATTTGCATCGCTTTTTGACAGACCCGTGGTGTAACGGCAGCACCGCAGATTTTGGTTCTGCTTGTCCAGGTTCGAATCCTGGCGGGTCTACAACTTATCGCTCCGCTACCGTATTTATTGGCGCTCCTACTTTAAACATTGTAGCGAGCGCCTTTTGATTATCAGGCAGTTATGAATTAATTCGTCAAAATCTGTCCAAGATATGTCCAAAATATGTCCCCAATATGTCCCCGGAATTATTTCTGATTGAACCAAAAATTTATACCATTTAGCAATGCCTGCCTCGATTGCTTTTCATATTTTTGTCTTATGAAATTACGGCCGATTGTATTGCTTGTGTTTTTCCTTGTCCTTGCCGGATGTGATTCTCCTTCCTCGCCACCCGGCAAGCCGGCTTCGCCGCCCGCCGACTCGCTGGCACATCGTAAACCCGTTCCCCGTTTCCTGGGCTTCGACCTGCGACACTATCGCGTGCTTCACGACACCGTGCGACCCAACGAAACCTTCGGTAAAATCCTTTTGGCCAGGGCACTTCGCCCTTCCGATGTGTTTCGTGTGTCGGAAATGCTGAAAAAACATTGGGATGTGCGCCTTATACGCGCCGGCCGTCCCTATCATTTGATTTTCCCCAAACAGGCCGATTCCCTTACACCGCCCGTGGTTTTTGTTTACGAAGATTCGCCGGTGGACTTCAAATTGGTTTATTTGGACAGTATCAACGCACAATATCCTTTCTCCGACATACAAAAGCCGGTGGAGGAACGTGTCAAAAAAATTTCTTTACCCATCCGCCAATCGCTTTTCGGCGATTTGGAAGCACGCAAGGTCAGTCCGGTGTTGGCGCTACGGCTTTCGGAAATTTATGCCTGGACGGTGGATTTTTTTCACCTGTTCCCGGGTGATGGATTCAAGGCCATATACTCCGACAGATACACCGCCGATGGACGCTACTTGGGTGTCGGCGATGTGCTGGCCGCCGTGTTTTACCACCGCGGCGACACCATTTACGGCTTTCGTTACGAATTTGACACGCTCAACCACCGCTACGATTATTTCGACGAAAAAGGCCGTTCGTTACGCAAGCAATTTCTCAAATCGCCGCTTAAATTCGGACGGATTACCTCGCGCTACACCATGCGCCGCTACGTGCGCATCTACGGCCGCATCAAACCGCATTTGGGCACCGATTTTGCCGCGCCCGTGGGCACGCCCATTCATGCCACGGCCGATGGATACATTGAAAAAATCGGCTATACGCGCGGAAACGGAAACTATATCAAAATCCGCCACAATTCCACCTATGCCACCCAATACCTGCACATGAGCCGTTTTGCCAAAGCCATGCGCAAGGGTGTGCACGTGCGCCAAGGTCAGGTGATCGGCTATGTGGGCATGACGGGCTTCACCACCGGGCCGCATGTTTGTTACCGCTTTTGGAAAAACGGCCGCCAAGTGGACCCGTTCAAACAAAAACTGCCACAAGCCAAATCGCTCGATCCGGCCGATTTGCCGCGTTACCTGGACTATATCCGTCCGCTTAAACGTCAATTGGACAGCTTGCCCTATGAAAAACTATAAACAAACCGCCGCCTTCGACCGGCTTCAATCGCTTTGGGAACAAAGTCCCGATTTGCTAATGCTCAACCGTGATGCCGCGCGCAACCAACAACTGACTTTGGAAACTTCGAATTTCCTGCTCGACCTGACCAAAACCCACCTGACGCCCGCTTTTTTGGATGCCTACGAACAAATGTTGCGGGAATTGGATTTGGAGGCGCAAATCGAAGATTTGTTTTCGGGCCGCAAGGTCAACAACACCGAAAGGCGCCCGGCCTTGCACACGGCTTTGCGCAGCGATGACGATATTTTTGTGGACGGACAAAACATCCGGCCGCAAATCCGTGAAACATTCGAACGCATCCGCACACTGGCCGGCCGTTTGTACCAAGGCCGGCTTACGGGTATCACCGGCAAGCCATTACGTTATGTGGTGAACATCGGCATCGGCGGTTCCTACCTGGGCCCTTTGACCGTTACCGCGGCCTTGAAGGAACAAGCCCGTATTCCGGTGGCTTTTCTTTCCAATGTGGACGACGAGCATTTGCAGGATGTTTTTCGCCGTTTTCCGCCCGAAGAAACACTCTATGCGGTGGTGTCCAAATCCTTTACCACGCCCGAAACCTTGATGAATGCCCGCCATGTGCAAAACCATTTCAAGCGGCAATACGGCACCGAAGCCATTGCCAAGCATTTTGTGGCCGTTACGGCCCATCCCGGTAAAGCCGAGGCCTTTGGCATCGCGCATGCCAACATTTTCCCCATGTGGGATTTTGTGGGTGGCCGTTATTCGCTGTGGTCGGCGGCGGGAATAAGCATAGCTTTGTCGTTGGGTTACGATGTGTTTGCCCGTTTGTTGGCCGGTGCCCGGTTAGCCGATGCGGATTTTCGCCGGTTGCCTTTGACGCAAAATCCGGCCCGTTTGCTGGCGGCGGTTACTTTCCTATATAATAACCTGGCCGGCTACGGCATCGAAACCTACATTCCCTATCGCCAACGCTTACAATATTTACCGCTCTACCTGCAACAACTCATCATGGAAAGCAATGGCAAATCCGTGCAACGCGACGGCCGTCCGTCGGCCGGGCCTACATCGCCCGTGGTGTTTGGCGACACCGGAACCAATGCACAGCATTCCTTTTTTCAGCAACTGCATCAGGGCACACAAGAAGTGCCGGTATTTTTCCTGGGTTATGTGCGCAGCGCCACCGGCGCACTCGAAAACCGGCGTTTTCTTTTGGCCAACCTGCTGGCCCAGGCCGAAAGTTTGGCCTTCGGCCGCCGGCACGACGAACCGCACAAACATTTTCCGGGCAACCGCCCGTCGGTTACCTGGCTTTGGGATGCACTTACGCCCGAAAACTTGGGTTATATGTTGGCCGTGTTCGAACACAAAACCTTTGTGGAAAGTGTGCTTTGGAACATCAACGCCTTCGACCAGTTTGGCGTGGAACTGGGCAAAATCAATGCGCGGAAATTTGATGAGCATTTAAAAAATCGTAGTGGTGATACGGAGATTGAGCGGTTTATTACTAGGAAAATGGAAGAGTGAAATTATTTTATTTTCAAGCGACCGATGACTTGGGAATGCGGGATTTGATTGGCGATGTTATTCCAAAATGATATTGCCCTTTGCATCTTTTTTGGGGCCGAAGAATCCGTAATTGGGAAATATTTTTAAAGACAGATAAAATGCCAGTATGGCAATAATCAGGTTGAGGAGAACGCCGAGGATTATAGCAACTCCGTTTGCCGTATCCCCAAGATTAGAAATAAGATACCATATTCCTACAAGCGCAAGTATGCCTATCAAATTGTAAATACGGGCATTGTATTTGGTTACTTCGTAAGCAAAGTAGATATTAAACACGAGCTGAATAATAAACGGGACTGCGGCAAAGGAAAAATTTGATAATAAGATAACACTATACCATAATTTATTAAGGATGATGAGCAAAAGTAATCCGAGCAGGATATCGTTCAGGATTTTATACTTTCTTTTTAATTCGGGATTCGGAATGGACGCTATCAGCATGGCAATGGAATGTTTCCCGTAATATTGCTGAGATAACTGTTGGAGAATATCTTTACGCGGTGTGCCTTTGGTAAGTTCCGCTTCGATGTATTTAACCGCTTCCTTACGGTCAAGGAATTTTTTTCTTTTTTCAGGTTTGTCCATACTACATTGGGTTTTGGATATTTAGTTGTCCAAAAATAATCATTTTTGAAAAACAGGCAGAACATGGCTAAAATTGATGGAGGAAGGCATTTCAAGCGTATAAATTATTTTTATTGGTTGGTCGTTTGAATGACAGACTTGCATCAATGTTTACAATAGGAGAGTGATGTCATTCCGACAAAATATTGCCGGGCGACAACAAGGTAAAACGCCAGCCTGTCCCGCACCGAAGGTCGGGAAGGAATCTCTTCGCGGATTGGACAATAGGAACGTAGAATTCCCCCTTGTATGAATTGCCCGTGTAGAGATTTCTCAGTCGTTCCCTTCGGGAACTCCTTCGAAATGACATCCTGCTTCAATATTTTCACTAGGAGAGGACAAATCGCCAATCGTTAATCATCTGTTCGATGTTCTTGATTCGAGGGCGGCTTGCCGCCCGAGCCAACGCGCCAGGGATGGGAGCGGTTATGAGCCGTAGGCGGCGAGCATGCTTTTCCGCCCTGCGGAGGCGACCGGCAGGAAGCCCCACGCACGGGCGGGCGCGGGCGCGTGGCACGCGCGCCCGCGCAAAAGCAGCGAGCAGCCAAGGCGAATTTAAGCGGACAGCCCGGTGGCCGGCCCGTGAACACGTCGCAGGACAAACAACGTGCAGGCCTGCGGCTGTGTGAACGGGTGCGGGCAGGCGCCCAAAACAAAAAAACACCGGGAACCGCCAATGCCCGAAAATTAGTAGCTTTGTTGTGCCGAAATACCAAGCCATGTCGCTAAGAGACGATTATTTCCGCTATCAAATTCCCACGGGGCCGGAACCTTTGGGGGTGGAACCGGCTTATGCCCGCGGCAGTTGGTTATACGACCGGCGGGGGAAGGCCTATTTGGACCTGGTGGCGGGGGTGTCGGCCTTGCCGCTGGGGCACCGGCATCCGGCATTGATGGAAGCGGCCCGCCGGCAAATGGATCGATATTGGCATACGATGGTTTACGGCGAATTTGTTCAAGCGCCGCAAGTGGAATTGGCCCGGGAAATGGCGGCCGTGTTGCCGGAGCGCTTGCACAAAATGTATCCGGTGAATTCGGGTACCGAAGCCACGGAGGCGGCCCTTAAAACCGCAAAAAAATATACGGGCCGGCCCAAAGTGGTGGCCGCCCGGCACAGTTACCACGGCAATACGCAGGGCTCGTTGTCGGTAATGGGTTACGAGCCGCGCAAAAGGCCTTTTGCGCCGTTGATTCCCGGGGTGGAGTTTATCCGTTTCAACCGGCCCGAAGACCTGGACCGTATCGACCGGCGGACGGCGGCGGTCATATTGGAAACCATCCAAGGCGGTGCAGGTTTTGTGGAGCCGCAAAACGATTACTTGCGGCAGGTGCGCAAGCGTTGCGACGAAACGGGCGCTTTGCTTATTTTGGACGAAATTCAAACGGGCTTTGCGCGCACCGGACGTATGTTCGGCTTTGAACACTACGGCATTGTGCCCGACATTTTGATTACGGGCAAGGCCTTGGGCGGCGGATTCCCTGTGGGGGCTTTTCATACATCGAAAGAAATTTCGCGGACATTGACCGATCCACCCATGAGTCATATCACCACCTTTGGCGGCCATCCGGTGGTGGCGGCCGTGGCGGCCGAAACCGTCAGGCAATTGCAAAAAATGCATCTATGTGACAAGGCCTTGTCCTTGGAAAAACATATTCGCCAAAACTTTAAGCATCCGCTTATCGGTGAAATCCGCGGCCGCGGATTGATGTTGGCCCTGATGTTGCCCGACAAGCGCCGGGCCGATTTGCTGGTGAGGCGTGCCTTGGAACGCGGGGTGATTCTGTTTTGGCTGCTTTATGAACCGCGTGCCGTTCGCTTGACGCCGCCCTTGACCGTTAGCCGGAACGAATTGGATTATGCTTGGGAAATCATCAGTGATATTTTGAACGAACTGGCATGAAGCACAAATGGCAAATAGATGATCGTTGTTCGCCCGTGGACGGCCGCTGGACGGGCACGGTGATTGGTATCCGGGAAGGGAAATTGGTGGTGAAGGATGACGAGGGTTTTGTCGAAGTATATGCCATGGATGAATTGGTACCCTTGGGGCCTTTGGACATCAGGGGAAAGAGCGTCAAAGATGAACCGGGAGCGCAGGGGCCGAAGATAAATCCGGGTATTCCCGTTTTGGATTTACATGCCGAAAAGTTGTCCGCTTGCCGGAAATTGCCTGCGGATATGATTTTGTCTTGTCAGTTGGACGAACTCCGTTTGTTTTTGCAACGGATGAAAAGGGATAAAATTCCGCGTTTCAGGATTATCCATGGCATAGGTAGCGGAGTTTTGCGCGCCGAAGTGATACGTATGTTGTGCGCCCGGGGTTTTAAAAACTTCCGCGATGAGACTTTGGATGGGGGGAGTTTGATAGTGGACAGATATTGAATTTGCGGCCTGGGAACGGAGAAAAACCGGCCGGACGAAACGGGTTTGGAAAAAACCGAAAAATATCGTTACTTTGCAGTCCGAAAAAAGTAAAAGGACGCAATATGGCGCAAGTTTGTGAGATTACCGGTAAGCGGGCCATGAGCGGGCATCACGTGTCGCACGCTCACAACCTGACCAAGCGCAAGTTCAAAGTAAACTTGTTCAAAAAACGTTTTTATATTCCCGAAGAAGACCGTTGGGTTACATTGAAGGTGAGCAAAGCGGGATTGAAACTCATTGACAAAATCGGCGTGAAAAAAGCCATTGAGCAGGCGCGTGAAAAAGGATATTTAACTCGTAAAATCTAAGGACGATGGCAAAGAAAAAAGGCAATCGCGTGCAAGTGATTTTGGAATGCACCGAACACAAGAAAACGGGGCTTCCGGGCACTTCGCGCTATATCACCACCAAGAACAAGAAAAACACACCCGGACGTTTGGAATTGCGTAAGTACAATCCCATCCTGAAACGGCATACCATTCATCGCGAAATCAAGTAAAACCTTTACATCATGGCTAAGAAAGTAGTTGCTACCTTGCAGAAAGGTTCCAAAAAATGGACCAAGGTTATCCGGGCTGTCAAAAATCCCAAGACGGGCGGATACACGTTCGAAGAAAAAATTATGAATGCCGACGAGGCCAAAACCTATGTAAAAAAATAAGCACCGGCCCCTAGGGGCGGAAAACGAATTTGCAGGCCGCATCCTCATAACGGGATGCGGTTTTTTTGTTCGGGAAAATTCGTAAATTTCGCTTCGCTTATTAAATGTAATGTATGGCATTGTTCAAACGCATATTTTCGAAAGAAAAAAAGGAAAAACTGGACAAGGGATTGGAAAAAACCAAGCAATCCTTTTTTGAAAAACTGGGTAAAGCCGTGGCCGGCAAGTCGAAGGTGGACGATGATGTTTTGGACGAATTGGAAGAGGTGCTTATCACATCGGATGTGGGGGTGGATACCACGCTGAAAATCATTGACCGCATCCAGGCACGGGTGGCACGTGAAAAATATTTGGGAACATCGGAACTGAACCGGATATTGCGTGAAGAAATTGCCGCTTTGTTGGCCGAAAACGAACCGGAACGACAGAAATACACGCCCGAAAACACCAAACCCTACGTAATTATGGTGGTGGGGGTGAACGGCGTGGGGAAGACTACCACCATTGGCAAATTGGCTCATAAATTCCGTAATGAAGGAAAAAAAGTGGTTATCGGTGCAGCGGATACTTTCCGGGCCGGAGCCATCAATCAATTGGGTATCTGGGCCGAACGCACCGGAGCCAAACTTATCAAGCAAAAACCCGGCTCCGACCCGGCATCGGTGGCCTACGATACCCTGCATCACGCTTTGCATAATGATGCCGACATTGTGTTGATCGATACGGCAGGGCGCCTGCACAACAAGGTGAATTTGATGAACGAATTGGCCAAGGTCAAGCGGGTGATGCAAAAACTTCTGCCCGAAGCACCGCACGAAATATTGCTGGTTTTGGACGGGACAACTGGACAAAATGCCTATGAACAGGCCAAAAAATTTTCGGAAGCCACCGATATTACGGCCTTGGCCGTTACCAAACTGGACGGCACGGCTAAGGGAGGCGTGGTGATAGGTATTTCCGACCAGCTTTCGGTGCCCGTGAAATACATTGGTGTGGGCGAAGGAGTGGATGATTTGCAGGAGTTTGACAAGTTTGAATTTGTGGATTCGTTTTTCCATTAAAAATTTTTTATAACTTGTGGCATTAAATCTAAAACCGAAAAGGGGCGCGATGAAACGAATTTTTATTACATTAAGCATTCTTTTTCTAATAACAGGTCGTATGGGGTTTGCACAAGAAGGCATTCCCATATATTATGATTATCTAACCGATAATTTACATTTGATACATCCGGCCATGAACGGTGCCAGTTCGTGTAGTAAAGTGCGCCTCACCGGACGGATGCAATGGAGTGGTGTCAAGGATTTTCCCATGTTGCAAACCCTTAGTTTGAGTTCGCATCTGGGCAAAAGTTCGGGCTTTGGCGTTATTTTGTTCAACGACCGCAATGGCTATCACAGCCAGAAGGGTATTCAAATGTCGTTTGCGCAACATATTTTACTCAGTCAAAGGGAGATTCTCAACAAATTGTCGTTTGGCGTCAGTGCCATGTATGTGCTGAATCAATTGGATCAGTCGGCCTTTGACCCGAACGATTTCGACCCGGTGATTGCCTACACCATGCAGAGTTCGGGTTATTTTAATGTGGATGTGGGGCTGGCCTATCATTTGGAGAATTTCTTTTTGCTGGCATCGGTGAAAAATTTACTGTTGATGCCGCGCGGGCTTTATACGCCCGGGCTCGAAAACGTGAACTTGCGTAATTATGTGGGCACGATGGGTTACTTTTTCGGCAAGCGAATGGGTTTCCATGTTGAGCCATCGGTGATGTTGCAATACAAGGATTACTCCAAGGCCATGATTGTGGACGGTAACTTGAAATTTTATCACGATTTGTCCAATGGGGCATTTTTTTATGGTGTTTCCTACCGGAATTATTTAAATTCGGCGGTTACCAATCCTTTGTCGGACATTACTCCCATTATCGGTTTTTATTCGGGCCGGTTTATTTTGGCCTATGTTTATACGCATCAATTGGCGCAAAACACCTTTTCGCAGGGTGGGTTTCATCAAATCACACTGGGCTTCAATTTCGATTGCCGTCAACGGGTTTACCGCTACGGATGTCCGCACATACGCTGAGCCGGGGGATTGGCTTGTGAAAGAATTTTTGTATATTTGCAAGCCAATCGGAAAACCTCAGATGTATGTTTGCAATTGTAGAGATAGCAGGGCAACAATTCAAAGTGAGCAAAGACCAACGTTTGTATGTTCATCGTTTGCCGCAAGACGAAGGCGCCGAAGTGGTTTTCGACAAGGTGCTTTTGCTTGCCGACGACGGTAAAATCAACGTTGGCGCCCCGGCTATACAGGGTGCGGCCGTCAAGGCCAAAATCCTGCGCCATTTGAAAGGCGACAAAGTGATCGTTTTCAAGAAAAAACGACGTAAAGGTTACCGCGTAAAACGCGGACATCGACAACTGTTTTCGCAAATCCAAGTGGAAGACATCGTAACCAAGGGCTTCAAACCCGCCAAGCAGGAAGCCAAAAAGGCCGAATCCAAAAAGGCGGAAACCAAGAAAGCTAAATCCAAAAAAGCCGAACCCGAAAAAGCGGCAGCCGTAAAGGCCGAAAAACCCAAAGCCGCTTCCAAGAAATCCGCAGCCAAACCCAAAGCCAAAGTCGATGATTTGAAAAAAATCGAAGGCATCGGGCCCAAGATTGCGCAAATCTTGGTCGAAGCGGGTATTGACAGTTTTGCCAAATTGGCCAAGGCCAACCCGGACGACATTCGCAACTTGCTAGTGGAAAAAGGCGGCAAGCGCTATGCGATGCACAATCCCGATACCTGGCCCAAGCAAGCTCAATTGGCGGCTGACGGTAAATGGGATGAACTTCAAACTTTGCAAGACCAATTGAAAGGCGGTCGCGAATAATTTGAAAATTTAAGATTATGGCACATAAGAAAGGTGTAGGTAGTTCCAAGAACGGACGCGAGTCGGAAAGTAAGCGGCTGGGCGTCAAGATATACGGCGGGCAGAAAGCCATTGCCGGAAACATTATCGTGCGTCAGCGCGGCACCAAATTTCATCCGGGCAAAAACACCTATATGGGCAAGGATCACACGATTCATGCGGCCATTGACGGTGTGGTCCGGTTCGAAACCAAACGGGGCGGACGAAAATATATTCATATCGTTCCGCAAACCGAAGCTTAAACGAAAAAATGCTTACGGAATATGGCCGCTCCCGGAAGGGGGCGGTTTTTTTATTTTTCCAAATGTTTCAGCAAACTGTCAATATAATCGAGAGCTTGTTGATTGAGCGGTTTTAGTTTTTGAAAGGTGGATTTGGCTTCTATCAAATATTTACGGGCTTCGCCGGGATTTTGGTCGAGTAATAATTGTGCTAAAAATACATTAATTGTAGCAAACGCTTCGGATGATTTTTTGAAATCTTTTGCTTGATGTCGTAAGATATTGATAAGTTCGTCCGTTTTATTCGCCTTCCCATAAATTTGGGCCAAACTGTTGTAAACCCTTGGATCGTCGGGATATTGGCGGATGATTTTTTGCGTTTCGGATTTGTAAGCGGGGATTTTTAGTTCCATAGTCATTTCCACATATCGAAGCCGGTAAAAGATATTTCCAGGCATAAAATCCACGGCTTTGTGCATGGCTTCCAGTGCCTTGTCGGAATGTTTCAGCGCCTGATGAGCCAGTACAATAATATAATAGGTATCGGCGATCCAAGATGAATCATTGTAGATTTCAAGAGCTTTTCGGGCTTCGGACAATGCTTTGGCGGGTAGGTTTAGTTGTATGTACGCACCTGCCAGATTGTAATGTGCATCGCCATTGTCGGGGACCGATTGTACTGCTTTTTGTAATGTGGTTGCGGCTTTTTCCAGCCGGCCGCTTTGAAGATAGAGTTCTCCCAAAAGCGGATAAATTTCTTTGGCGCCGGGGTTGAGTTTCAGTGCTTTTTCGTAATGGGTTATGGCTTTGTTTGTCAATTGTTCGGTCGGGATAAACCAGTTGTTACCATAATGCAGTTCCACTTCGCGATAGAAATCGCCCAAACCTTTGTGCAGCCGGTAGTCGCCGGGGTATTTTTGTGTCAAGTTGATGAGCACCGAATCGATGTCCATATTTACCATTGTGTAGCTTCCGTTTTTTCCACGAATTTCTTCTACTTTTTGATCGGGGGATAAATCGACAAGGCCGAATAAGCGGTGCATTATACTTTGGGCGAAATACCTAAGCAGAAGGTTTTCTTTGGCCAATACAAAATCGGGGATGGTATCGTTCGGGTCGGCTTTGCGCAGAAGTTGAAAGGCCGAAAAATATTTGTGCTGTTCCACCAAGCGGTTTGCGGAATCCAACGCGGCTTTGGGTTGAGCGCTTAGGGTGTGGCTATTAAATGTGAAGAGAATGAAGGAAAGGTACAGATAACGTGAAAACATAGGTTTGGAATTTCTAGCAATTTAGAAATTTTTTTTGTTCAGCCCTTTGGTTGAAGTCATAGTTGAGATATACGGATTATGGAGTTTTTCCGCGTGCCGGACCGAGCGGTAATGGGGCGAAGGGCGGTGGTAGTTTTTTCCGCCCGGCGGAGGCGACCTGTGGAAGCCCCACGCACGGGCGGGCGCGGGCAAGTCGCAGACGCAGCCCGCGCAAAAAACACCGCCCGTCCGAGAGCCGGAGGGCGCAGCCCGAAGGCGTTCCCATTGTAGCGGAGGGCCGGTTTCCCGAGCGCCCGAAGGGCGCGAGGGACACGCCCAAAAAAAATAAAAAAGGATAAACGGACGACGTTTGAAATCTTCGGTAGGAGAGGGGAGGATATTTTTGCTAAATTGTGTGCTGAAAAAAGTGTGGCGGATGAACAACTTCCTGAAATATTTAGGTCTGCGTTGGGACGGTTTTCGTGAAGTTATCCGGCTGACGGGTCGCACGTTGAAAATCAATTTGCTACGCACTTCGCTATCGCTTTTGGGGGTGAGTATCGGGATTTTTTCGGTGGTAAGTATTTTGGTGGGCGTGGATTCGTTGCAAAACTATTTGATTCATTCGCTTCGGAAATTCGGGAATAATACCTTATATATTGATAGGTTCGATTATAAAAATATGGGCAATCAGCCCTGGGCCAAAATCAGGCGGATGCGCAAGCCGTCCTACGATGAATACAGGTTTTTGCAGCGCAAATTGGATTCGTCGCTTTACGATGAATTGAATTTCAGGATGGTGGTGCCGGGCATGGCCGTCAAATACGGAAAAGAAAAGGTAAGGGCATCCTTGTATGGTGATGCAGGGAATATTTTTCGCATTATGAGTTTCGATTTGGACAAGGGGCGGTTTTACAATGCCTTGGAACGGGAAAAGGGTCTGCCGGTGGCGGTGGTGGGTTGGGATGTGGCCGATGCCTTGTTCGGGGGAGAAAATCCTTTGGGTAAATACATTCAAATCGGCGGGAAGAAAATCAAAGTTATCGGTGTTTTCAGGAAAGAAGGCGGGATGGTAACCATCAACCCGGCAAATAATACCGTTTATGTTCCTTATTTGACTTTGCGAAAATTGGTTCCGGGCGGACAGCGGCGTTTTTACACCACCATTATGGTCAAGCCGGCCTCGGAGGATGTTTTGGATGCTTTGAAGGCCCGCATTGAGGTATTGCTGCGTAATTTCCGGAAACTTAAACCGGGCGAAAAAAGTAATTTTTATATCAACAATATTGATTTTTTGAAAGATATGGTCAAGCAAAGTATGCGGGCGCTTACTTTGGCCGGATGGATTCTGGGTGGATTTTCGCTTTTGGTAGGGGCCTTTGGCATTGCCAATATAATGTTTGTGTCGGTCAAGGAGCGCACACGGGAAATCGGTATTCAAAAGGCCTTGGGAGCCAAGCGGGGATTTATTTTGTCGGAATTTTTGCTCGAAGCTGTTATTTTGGCTTTGGTGGGCGGACTTTTGGGTTTGGTTTTCGTGTTGTTGATTGTGAAAGTATTTAATGCGCAGGCATCGGATTTTGTGCTGGTTTACCGCCAGTCGCAGATTTTGAAGGGCCTGTTGATTTCGGCGCTCACAGGTGTGGTGGCGGGGTTTTTCCCTGCTTGGCAAGCGTCGCGGTTGCACCCTATTGATGCAATAAGGAAGTGATTTTTTCGTTAATGTTCCGAAAAAAGGATTTTAGGGCTTTCGGAGGTGTATATAAAAAATACATATATTTGCACACGGAAAAAAAGACAAAAATATATCTATACATTATGAAATATACCGGTTTCATTAAAGTTTTGGGCCTCGGATTGTTGCTTGCGGGATTGCATGCCTGCTCCAACAAAAATGTTTCCCGTGCTACGGGAATGCCCATCAACGACCCGCGCGGAGGTTTTCAGTATAACACGCATTTTCAGGATCAAGGATTTGCTCCGGGACTTGTGTTTGTTGAAGGGGGAACCTTTACGATGGGCGACCGCGGCGATGATATTATGCACGAGTGGAATTCCATGCCGCGCGAAATGCATATCCAGTCGTTTTATATGGACGAGACCGAGGTAACCAATATGATGTATTTGGAATATTTGGATTGGTTGAAACGTGTTTTTCCGCAGGATGATCCCAAATTCCGTCAAATTTATCAAGGCGCTTTGCCCGACACTTTGGTATGGCGTTCGCCGTTGAGTTATTCGGAAGATTTGGTGGTGAATTATTTACGCCATCCGGCCTATGCCGAATATCCGGTGGTGGGAGTCAATTGGGTGCAAGCGGTTCAATATGCCAATTGGCGTACCGACCGGGTAAATGAAATGCGTCTGATTCGTAGCGGAAAACTGAAACGTGATGCCATTTACAACGAATCGGCCGACGGAACCTTCAATACACAAACCTATCTGACCGATCCGGGAAGTGTTTTTGGCGGAAATACCGAATACATCCCGGTGCGGAAAGTTCGTACCAAAGACGGACGAGAAGAACGTTTGGATGTGGCTAATATTTCTACCGGAATCATTTATCCCAAATACCGTCTCCCTACCGAAGCCGAATGGGAATATGCCGCCAAGGCCGATATTGGTAACCGTTCTTACAACCGCCTGGAAAACCGCAATTTGTATCCCTGGAAAGGTACGGCTACGCGTTATTTGGGGCGTGGACGTAATCGCGGTAAGGAATTGGCCAATTTCAAAATGTCGGACGGTGATTACAGCGGATTAGCCGGTTGGTCGGACGATGCGGCGGATATTACTGCGCCGGTAAAAACCTATCCGCCCAATGACTTCGGGCTTTATGACATGGCCGGAAACGTAAACGAATGGGTGGCCGATGTTTACCGTCCTATCATTGACGACCAACAAAGTGATTTCAACTATTTCCGTGGTAATATTTATACCAAAAAAGCATTTGATGCCGATGGTAACCTGGTGGTCATTACGCCCGACAGCATACCTTTTGACACCTTGTCGAACGGTAAGATTGTTTACAAAGCTTTGCCCGGCGCTCCGGCCACCAAATTGGTTGATGAAAAAGAATTGTACCTGCGTCAAAACTTTTTCCGCGCCGACAATCGCGACTATATGGACGGCGATATTCAATCGTCGCGTTACTTTACCGAAGATTCCACCACGCTTGCCGGTGATGATAAAAAACGTATGTACAATGCGCCGGTTCATCGCATTTACATGGACTCGATTGACGGACAATGGAAAATGGTGCGTGAGTTTGACCGTACCAATAACCGTACCACATTGATTGATAATGAAGTGCGTGTTTACAAAGGCGGTTCGTGGAAAGACCGTGCCTACTGGTTGCAACCTTCCAAGCGCCGGTTCTTGCCGCAATATCTTTCCACCAACGACATCGGTTTCCGTTGCGCCATGTCGCGTTTCGGCCGCAAGACCATTGCCAAGTCGTACCGCAGACCGGCTCACTAATATTTGAAACCAATGAACCGGGCTTTGCAAAAAGCTCGGTTTTTTCCTTATATACCCGTTTATTAATTTCAGAGGATTATTATGGCCAAAAAATTACTGATTGTCGAGTCGCCTTCCAAGGCCAAGACCATAAAAAAATATTTGGGTAAGGATTATGATGTGGCATCGTCCTACGGACACATTGCCGATTTGCCCGAGGACAGGATGGGAGTGGATTTGAAGAGTTTCGAACCACAATATATTATTCCCAAGGATAAGAAAAAGGTCGTAAATCAACTCAAACAATTGGTGGCAAAGTCCGACCAGGTGTTGCTTGCCAGTGATGAAGACCGTGAAGGGGAAGCCATTGCCTGGCATTTGAAGAATTTTCTGAAATTGGGCGATAAGGCCAAGCGAATCGTTTTTCACGAAATCACCAAAAAAGCGATTACCGAGGCGGTACGTTCGCCCAGAGACATTAACCAAAATTTGGTCAATGCCCAGCAAGCCCGTCGCGTGTTGGACCGTTTGGTGGGTTACAAACTCTCGCCGGTGCTTTGGAAAAAAGTCAAGCGCGGTTTGTCTGCCGGCCGGGTGCAATCGGTAGCGGTGCGGTTGATTGTGGAACGCGAAAAGGAAATACGTGCTTTCAAGTCGAATTATGCCTTTCGTGTGTCGGGGGAATTTGCCAAGGATTCGGGCGAAAAGATTCAAGCCGGTTTAGAGAAGGAATTCAAGACGGACAAAGACGTAAAAGCATATTTCGAAAAAATCAAAGATGCGGATTTTGTCGTTAGTTCCATTGAGAAAAAACCCGGCAAAAAAACACCACCACCGCCCTTTACCACATCCACTTTGCAGCAGGAGGCATCACGTATTTACGGGTTCAGTGTGAGCAAAACCATGCAAATTGCACAGTATTTGTACGAAAACGGGTTGATTACCTATATGCGAACCGATAGCGTTCACCTGTCGGACGAGGCATTGGCCAAAGCCAAGCAAGCGGTTATTGCCAAATTCGGTAAGGAATATTCCCGCCCGTTCCAATACAAAACCAAATCCAAAAACGCTCAGGAAGCGCATGAGGCCATTCGTCCCACTTCGTTTGAGAATGAGGCGCCCGCATTGGACCGCGATGCCTTGAAACTATATCAGTTGATATGGAAACGTACCTTGGCATCGCAAATGAAACCCGCGGAATTGGAATATACCACCGTAAGTATTACTAACAATAAAGACAAAGCGCTTTTTAAGGCCAAGGGCAAGGTTGTCCTGTTCGACGGTTTTATGAAATTATATAAGACCGAAGATGCCGACGAAGAGCAACAAATTTTCAAAGTAAAAAAAGGCGAACCATTATCGCCCGTTTTGTTGTCGGCCGTTCAAAAATACAGTCGTCCGCCGGTGCGTTATACCGAGGCATCTTTGGTGCGTAAATTGGAAGAATTGGGTATCGGCCGCCCTTCGACCTATGCACCTATTATTTCCACCATACAACGCCGCGGTTATGTGGAACGTAAAACCGTGCCTGCCAAAACGCGTAGCGTTTTGCAAATTACTTTGCAGGGTGGTAATATTAGCGAACAAAAGAGCAAGGAGCGTTATGGTGCCGAGAAAAATAAATTGCTTCCTACGGATATGGGATTTATCGTAACGGATTTTCTCACCGAGCATTTTGCCGATATTTTGGATTATCAATTCACAGCCAACGTGGAGGAGGAGTTTGACAAGGTGGCACGCGGCGAAAAGGATTGGCACGAGCCCATACGTGTTTTCTATGAGGCCTTTGCGCCGGTGGTGGCCAAGGTGGAAACCGAGAGCAAACGGGCCAAGGGCGAACGCTTTTTGGGCACCCATCCCGAAACGGGCGAGAAAATTTATGCAAAATTCGGTCCATACGGACCTATGATTCAGATGGGCGAAAGTTTGCAAGGAAAGAAACCCAAATATGCGTCCTTGTTGCCCGGCATGAGTTTGATGGATGTTACGTTGGAACAAGCGGTGGCTTTGTTGGCCTTGCCCAAAGTGGTGGGACAATTGGAGGGAGAAGATATGGTGCTGGGCATAGGAAAGTACGGGCCTTATATTCGATATAAAGGTAAGTTTTATAATGTCCCCAAACATATGGACGTACTTCAAATGACTGACGAAGATGCACGGGCGGTTGTGATGCAAAAACAACAGGCCGACAAACCCTTGGCCGAAATCGACGGCCATCCCGTGGTGGCGGCTTCGGGGCGCTATGGGCGTTATTTGAAGTGGAATAATATGAACATACCCTTGCCGCGTAATACCGACCCCGCCTCCTTGACCGAAGAGGATATACGCGAGCTGATCAAAGCCAAAGAAGAAAAGGATAAAAAGAATACCCTGCGCACATTCGAAGGAGGATATACGGTGCGCAAAGGCGGTTACGGCCGGCTCTATGCCTACACGCCCGATGGTAAACGCAAAATGTTGCCCCGGGATACCGATCCCGAAAAAATCACCTTGGAACAAATCCAATCTTTGTTCAAATAATCGTCGTGTTGGAAGAAGTCTTTTTGCCGGTAAATATTCCGGGTTTGCAAAAGCACGCCATCGATTGGCATTTGCCCGGTTCTTTCCCCGATGTCCGGCGGGCTAAGCTGTTGATGTTTGGTGTCACGGACAATCACACGGGTATTACGGATAATCCTGTTTGTCAAGCCCTGCGGGATTTGGTTTGGGATGTAGCCGGCAAAAATCCGATAGCACATTTGGGTATTTTTATTGATAATGATATGGGTGTGGGATTGCGAAAACTCATTGGTTTTTTACAAAAACAATATCCCGAAGCCCGTCTTTTGATTTATGGATTACAAGGGAGCGAGACGGGACTGTCATCCACGTTTGATGCTTTGAAACAATTAACATTTTTTTTACCAAGCATTAAAACGCAGAATTTTCCGCTTTTATCCAAGGTTATTTCCAACCTCAAATTTGACAAAATCATTTTTGCAGGCGTGCAACATTATTTGGTGCAATCCGATTACCGGAAATTGGCATCCTACCCCAAGGTGGATATTTGGTATTTGCGCGACATAGATAACGACCAAATCGAAGTGGTTGTGCGCCATGCCGCGGTGGTTTGGGCGGATTACCGTGTTTTGGCACGGAGCGTTACGGGAAGCCAAGTATTACCTCACCCGGCGGGGATGGACATCAAGCAGTGGGCTGCAATATTTTATTACGCGGGTTTGTCTCCTGTAAACCGGGTGATGATGATGGCAAATACGAAATTGGAGGAATTCTTTCCTGTTGATAGCGAAACAGTGGCCATTGGCATTTGGCATTATTTTGAGGGAATAAAAAATAAAATCAAGGATTATCCGTTATTACCCATACAAAATTTGGAAAAAACGGAAGTGTATGTTCACGATTACCGGACTTATTTATATCATAATCCACAAACCGGGCGGTGGTGGATTGAAGTTCCGGATACCGGTGATGAAACCCGGCTACTTCCCGTATCCACACGGGTTGCCCTGGATGTTTCCGAAGGAAGAAATACGGACTTATTGTTAAAGTTTTGGTAATATCCAAGAGAATAAATTCCGGTATGAATTTCTATGTAAAAAAAAAATTATATATTGCACCCCTGAAAAATGGCAAGTCGAAATGTGTTTGTTTTACAAGAAAAAAATAAATTTCTCATGAAGAGAGTCCTAATTATTTTATTGGTCGCCGGTTTGGTTTTGGCCTCCTGTGGTAGTCCCAACCAACGGGGGGAAATTGTAGGAGTACGAGGTAAGACCTGGCATCCGTACCAACCCTACGGAATGGTACTTGTGCCCGGTGGAGCGTTTATAATGGGTAAACAAAATGAGGATAAGGGCTATGCAAATGATGCTCCGGCCAAAACCGTAACGGTACATTCCTTTTATATGGATGAGACCGAAATCACCAATTCCGAATACCGCGAATTTGTCAATTATGTCCGCGATTCGGTTATTCGCACCCGTTTGGCCAAAATGGTGGAGGAAGAAGGTATCGAAGGGCGTAAAGGTATTGCCCGTTATGCCTATCTTTCGTTGGATACGGCCCGTAATGCGTATAACCGTTACATGATTGATAAGTACGGAGGGTTGACCTATGAAGATGAAGAAACTGCGGGCAAACGCCTTAATTGGAAGGTGCCTATTATTTTCAACCGCAACAAATTTCCCGACGAATTTTATGCCGAAGTATTTGATTCGTTGTATTTGCCTTTGAAAGAAACCCCCGATGGCGAGCGCTTGTTTGATGTGAAACAATTCACTTATCGCTATTCTTGGATTGACCTCAATAGCGCCGTGCGTGCCGGCAAACAAAAATCGGCTTTCAAACATGACACGATTATTCAGGTATATCCCGATACAACCGTGTGGGTAAAAGACTTTATGTATGCCTACAACGAGCCCATGCTCGAAGA
The DNA here is from genome assembly GCA_027023475.1 of Flavobacteriales bacterium. Classification (GTDB taxonomy): domain Bacteria; phylum Bacteroidota; class Bacteroidia; order Flavobacteriales; family Flavobacteriaceae; genus JAADED01. The sequence goes on along the minus strand of JALVVJ010000019.1, from coordinate 20,920 downwards.
GTATTTTTGGCATGATGCCTACAACGATTATCCCGTGGTGGGTGTTAATTGGTACCAGGCCAATGCATTTGCCGACTACCGTACTAAGAAAATGAACTGGTATTTGCGTAGCCGTCATCGGCCTACGCTGCATCATTTCCGCCTGCCCACCGAGGCCGAATGGGAATATGCTGCTCGTGGTGGACGTACCGGAACTGATTATCCTTGGGGGTCGCCCTACACGATGAACGAAAAGGCCTGTTTCCTTGCCAACTTCAAGCCCTTGCGTGGCGACTACGGTTCGGATCAAGCGGTATTCACCGCCCGGGCCAAATCCTACAACCCCAATGGTTACGGGCTTTATAATATGTCCGGTAACGTGGCTGAATGGACGGCTTCGTCCTACAATCCGGATTCGTACCTTTATGTAACCACCTTCAATCCTACCACACACGATTGGTTTAACAAGCGGAAAGTGGTACGTGGTGGTTCGTGGAAAGATGTAAAATACTTCATTCAGGTTTCTACGCGTACCTATGAGTATGCCGATTCGGCACGTAGTTATGTGGGCTTCCGTTGTGTGCAAGATTTTATGGGCGCCAATGCCAAACGATTTGCACGCAAACAACGTGGCTCCAAAATGTCTTATTATTAATAATTTGTAACCCTATTAACCAGAATAACCTAAAAAACGAAAAGATATGGCAACTTCAAAAGGTAGAAAAAAGTTCTTTCAAATGGTTTACGGACTTGGTGCGTCCGTAGTAATTATCGGTGCTTTGTTTAAAATCGCCCACTGGCCCCATGGAACCTTTATTTTGGCCATCGGTATGATTGTTGAAGCTATTGTGTTCGCTATTTCGGCCTTCGAGCCCATCGAAGATGAATTCGATTGGTCATTGCTCTACAACGAAATCAAGAAAAGTAGCTTGTCGGGCAATCAATTGGAAGCCAAATTGTCCGAAAAATTGGATAAAATGCTCCAAGAAGCCAAAGTGGACGCCGATTTGATGAATCGTTTGGGCGTGAGCTTGAACAAATTTGCCGAAGCCGCCAAAGGTTTGGATGTGGTGGTGGATGCCGCCGGTTCCACCCAGCGATTCAACGAAGAAATGCTCGAAGCGTCGGCCCATTTGGAAGGATTGAACCAAGTACTGCGTTCCGAATTGGAATCCGTGGACAAAAGTTCCAAAGCCAACCAGGAAATGGCTTTGCATGCCGAAGAACTCCAACACAAAATGGCCGAACTCAACGAGAATCTTGCCAAACTCAACCAAGTTTATCAAGGTATGTTGTCCGCCATGGGCAAGTAATTTTTGTTTAATCCTTTAAAAACTCGTTGTTATGGCAAGCGGAAAACTCTCCCCACGTCAGAAGATGATCAACCTGATGTACTTGGTCTTCATCGCCATGTTGGCCCTGACCATGTCCAAAAAGGTATTGACTTCTTTCGGACGTGTATATGAAGATTTGAAATCAGGTGTGGAACTGACCAAGCAAAAGAATGCCCAATTGCTCAATGAATTGTCGGCCAAGGCACAAGAACAGCCCGAAAAATATGCCGCCAAATTCAAAGATGCACAAAGTTTGGACAAACTGACCGTGGAGTTCCAATCCTACCTGGATAAGTTCGAAAAAGACCTGTTTAAAAAATATAAGCAAGATCCGGCCAAACCCGATTATGAAAGTTTGGATAAAGGTTTTATACTGGACGAAATATTTTTTAAAGGTGAAGGATTGACCAAAACCGGAAAAGAATTTCTGGACAAGGTGAATCAATACAAAAAGTCGCTTTTGGAATACGCACAAAAATATGGCGACGAAACAGCCGTAAAACGTATTCAAAAACGATTCAATACCGAGCCGGTAAAAGTAGGTAAAGCCGCCGGAAAAGTGGATTGGATGCATTATACTTTCGAAGACTTTCCGGCCATTGCTTCGCTTACCAATATGGCCCGGTTGGAAAGCAATGCCGTCAATAGCGAAAACGAATTGCTCTCCTCCATGTTCCAAGGACAGTTGAAAAGCGATGTGTCGTTCAAAAACTACCAAGCATTGGTGCTTTTGGACAAAAGCGCATTTTTCCCCAGCGAACGCGTAAAAGGTAAAGTGGTACTGGGTCGTTACGACCAAACCATGACCTTTGAAAAAGCCGTTATCAACGGTAAGGAAGTCCCTGCCGAACAATTGCAAAACGGCCAAGTGTTTGTTGATCTTCCGGCCGGTAATCCGGGCGACAAGGACTTGAAAGGATATTTGGAATTCAAAGAAGGCGATTCGCTGGTGAAGTTGCCGTTTGAATATACCTATTCGGTTATTCCCATGCCCAATTCGGCGGTTATTTCGGCCGATAAAATGAACGTGGTTTACAAGGGCGTGGATAACCCGCTTTCCATTTCCGTTCCGGGTATTCCTGACAACAAAGTCAATGTATCGGCTCCCGGATTGCGTAAAATCAAAGCCGGAAAATATGTGGTCAATGTAACCAACTATAAAGGCCGCACCATTGATATTAAAGTTTCGTGGAAATTACCCAACGGACAAACCAAGTCCGATAAAAAAACCTTCCGGGTGAAAAACATTCCTCCACCCGTGGGGACCATCAGCGGACAGGATGGTTATGTAAAATTGCCTAAACGCAATATCGAAATCGGAACCGTAGGTGCAAAATTGCCCGACTTTGATTTTGATGTAAAACTGGCGGTTACCAGCTTTGATTTCAAAGCTCCCGGCCAACCAACCATTCATGTGAACGGAACGCGGCTGAATCAACGTGCCAAGAGCGCACTCCGCCGTGTACGTAAAGGCCAAACCGTTCAGATTTTCAACATCAAAGCCAAGTTGTTGGGTAACAGTAGTTATCGCCTGCAAAAAACCTCTCCGGTTATTGTAGAAATCACAAATTAAATCAGTTAAATACAGGTTGTTATGAAAAGGTTGTTTGTTTTGGTTTTCCTCATGCTGTTGCCGGTGATCGGTAGTGCGCAGAGCAATATTCTCAATGCGCACACGCCGCAAGAAATCGGTCGCCCTACGCCGCAGCAAATCAAGGAAGATCATTCCCGTCCGTTACCCTATCCGTTTACGGACGACAAAGACGTGTTGTGGAGCATTCAGGTATGGGAAAAAATCGACCTGGACGAACGCTTCAATTTGCGTCTTTACTATCCGGTGGACACGGCATTGGCCACGCCCGGTCAGGTTTCCCTGTTCGATGCCCTAATGTCGGGTATCAATTCGGGTAAAATCACCGAGGTTTATGCCGATACCTATTTTACCGAAAAGCTCACGCCTGATATGCTCAAAGAGCGTATGACCTTTACCGACACCATGGACGCCGGTATAGAGCAGTATAACTACGAGGGCAAGGTGGACGAGCAATATATTCGCCGGATGAAAATCACTTCGGCCGAAATCGAAGAATACCATGTTCGCGGCGTATGGTACTTCGATGCCCGTTATGGTGAATTGCGCTACCGGCTTATCGGTATTGCGCCCGTGGCCTACGACTTGGCTTCGGTGGCTGCCGGTATGGATGCCGAGTTGGTGGAACTGTTTTGGGTGTTTTTCCCCGATGCGCGCGAAACCCTGCATAACTACTATGCCTACAATCCGCGCAATGCGGCACGCCCCATGAACTACGACCACTTGCTCAACGGACGCTTTTTCAATACGATTATCTACAAAACAAGTAACGAATACGGCGACCGCAGCATACGTGAATATATTCATGAAAACGCTTTGCGTCAACTCCTCGAATCCAACCGCATCAAGGAAATGATTCGCGATTACGAGGAAGACCAGTGGAATTACTAACACAACCTGTAATCATATCCCAAGCCGCAGCCCCGGGCTGCGGCTTTTTTGTTACTTTTGCACATAATCTTCCCGGGAATGAAGGATAAATTTCCCCTTATCAAACAACGCTTTCGCGATATTTCCGACAAACTGGCGGATCCGGCTGTTATGGCCGACCAAAAGCAGTATGTCAAAATCAGCAAGGAATATAAAGAACTCAAACCGCTGGTAGAAAAAATCGAGGCCTACGAATTACTTGCCGCGCGGATGGACGAGGCCAAAGAAGTTTTGCGCACCGAAGCCGACAAGGAATTGGTGGAAATGGCCAAAGAGGAGCTGGCCGATTTGGAACCGCAACTGGAAAAAACCGCCGAGGAAATTAAGCTGTTGCTCATTCCCAAAGACCCCGAGGATGCCAAGAATGCCGTGGTGGAAATACGCGCCGGTACCGGTGGCGACGAAGCCGCCCTGTTTGCCGGCGACCTGTTTCGTATGTACACCAAATATGCCGAAAAAAAGGGGTGGAAAACCGAAATTGTGGATTACAACGAAGGCCCCGCAGGCGGTTTCAAGGAAATTATTTTCAACATTTCGGGCACCGATGTTTACGGCACCCTGAAATACGAGGCCGGCGTGCATCGTGTTCAGCGCGTTCCGCAAACCGAAACTCAGGGTCGCGTGCACACTTCCGCCGCCACGGTGATGGTGCTCCCCGAGGCCGAGGAGTTCGACGTGGAAATCAACATGAAGGACATCCGCAAGGACTTGTTCATGTCGTCCGGCCCGGGTGGACAGTCGGTGAACACCACCTATTCGGCGGTACGGCTCACACACATTCCCACGGGTATCACCGCCCAATGCCAGGACCAAAAATCCCAACACAAAAATTTCGAAAAAGCCCTGCGCGTGTTGCGTTCACGGCTCTACGAAATGGAATTACGCAAACGCAAGGAGGCCGAGGCCCAAAAACGCCGTTCCATGGTGAGCAGTGGCGACCGTTCGGCCAAAATCCGCACCTACAATTTTCCGCAAGGCCGCGTTACCGACCATCGTATTGGATTGACACTCTACGACTTGCAGAATATCCTTAACGGCGATTTGGACAAAATTATCGAAGCGCTGCGCATTGCCGACAACACCGAAAAACTCAAAGCCCAGGACATCGAGGTTTAATTCGGGCGGTTGTTTATTCTGATTTTCAGGGTGCCCACAGGTTTTCGGAACATCCACCAAAAATTGACCTTTGGCGGATTTATTCGAGGCGAAAGTTGTATTTTAGGGCCGTAAAATGCAGGTATGAAAAAGTTCATCATCGGTTCCAACGGACAAATCGGAACGGAATTGCGGCAGCTTTTGGAAAAACGTTTTGGGTATGAACAAGTTCTGGCAGCGGATATTGTCCGTAAAGATGAGGCCGACAAGCAGTTTGTCCTTTTGGATGCAACGGATACGGATGCATTGCGTGCCGTGTTTGAACGTTACCGCATCGATGATGTTTACCTGATGGCCGCCATCCTTTCGGCCCGTGCCGAACAGATGCCGCGAAAGGCATGGCATGTGAATATGCGTATTTTGCACAACTTGTTGGAATTGGGTCGCGAAGGATTGTACCACAAATTATTTTGGCCCAGTTCCATTGCGGTTTTCGGTCCGCATACGCCCAAGGAAAACACGCCGCAATACACGGTGATGGACCCGGATACGGTGTATGGCATCAGTAAACTGGCCGGCGAACGCTGGATGGAATATTACTACGAAAAATACGGCTTGGATGTGCGTAGTGTGCGATATCCGGGCATCATCAGTTGGAAAACCCGGCCGGGCGGAGGCACCACCGATTATGCCGTGGAAATGTTTCATTACGCCCTGCGCGGTGAACCCTATACTTGCTATATCGCGCCTGATGAACGTTTGCCCATGATGTATATCGACGATGCCATCGATGCCACGGTGCGACTGATGGATGCACCGGCCGCCGGCTTAAATATCCGTTCGTCCTACAATTTGGCGGCCGTCAGTTTTACGCCGCGCGAATTGGAAGCGGCCATCCGGCGCTATGTGCCGGACTTTCAAGTGGATTATGCACCCGATTTCCGTGAGGATATTGCCCGCACTTGGCCCGATAGCATCGACGACAGTGCCGCCCGCAGGGATTGGCAGTGGCAACACCGCTACGATTTGGATGCTATGGTGCGCGCCATGCTCTCGGGCTTGCAAAAAAATCTTTATCCCGAAGCGGAACTCAGTTTCTGATTTAGGGAGCATATTTGAATTCGGGACGGAATCTGTGCCGGTTTTGCACTTCCTTCATCGCTTCGGCATATAGCCGTAATTCCCGCAAGCTGAACAAGGTTTGTTCTTCGAGCAAAGCATCGGTCATTTGTAGGTTTTCGCTAATCAACCGTCCGATATTGCGGTAAATTAGATGGTCGGGAATAAACACCCACTTGGTATTTTTGGCGCCGAAGGCGCGCAAGTCGGCCACGGGATATTGGCCGTTGTGGGCTTCGGAAGTTACGGCAACGATAAGAGCGGGTTTGTGTCCGGTGGTTCTTTCGTCGAAAAACAAGCTCAGGTTTTTCAATGCCGGCGAAGCCATGCCGTTGTACTCGGGCGACACGAGCACATAGGCATCGGCCGCTTGCATACGTTCGCGCAGGGGTGTGAGTATTTGTCTCCATTTTTCTTCGCCTTGCCAAACACCTTCGTCCCATAGCGGCAAGGGATTTTGCCCCAAATCCAGCAGGTCGATTGGGTCGAATAAACTTAGTTTTCCGGCTTTTTGACGTATAAATGCCGCGGCACGTCCGCTACCCGACGGATGACGCATCCCGCCTGCTATGATCATCAAACGCATGATTCCGATTTTTTATTCCCACCTAAATGTAAGGAAATCCTACAAATGTTTCAATACATCTTCGTAGTCGGGTTCTTCGGTAATTTCGGGAACCAATTGGACGTAAGTAATTTTGCCCTGCGGGTCGATAATAAATACGGCGCGAGCCAGTAGTTTTTCCAAAGGTCCTTCGGTAATTTCCAAGCCATAGTCCTTGCCGAAATTACAGGTCTTGTAATCCGAAAGATTAATCACGTTTTCAATGCCTTCGGTGGAACAAAAACGGGCATGGGCAAAGGGCAAGTCACGCGAAATGGCCAAGACTTTCACATTATCCATGCCCGAGGCCAAAGTATTGAAACGGCGCACCGAAGCGGCACAGACCGGCGTATCCAAACTGGGAAAAACATTAAGGATAAGCGTTGAACCGCGGAAATCGCTCAACTTTTTGTCCTGCAAATCGGTTCCGGTAAGCAAAAATTCGGGTGCCGGACTTCCAACAGCGGGCATATTCCTGGCCAAACGAACGGCTTGACCTTTAAAGTTTACTTGTGTCATGTTATTAAATTTAGTAACCAAAGTTACGAAAATTCCGTATAAGGTAGATAGACCATTTTTTTGGTCTCGAAAAAGGTTTCGTCAAAAAAACGGGAAATAGGAATGATTTGTATTTGGTCGAATCCGGCGGTTTCGGCGGTCAAATCACCGCCTTTGAGGGCAATAAGTCCGTTGGGAATACGATGCCGGTTGCCGGGCCGGATGTTTTTGGCCGACCAATGAACCAATTTGGGCAAGGGCGCTACGGCCCGGGTAAGGACAAAATCGTATTTTTCGCGATGTTTTTCGGCACGTACTTGTTCGGTGGTAACATTTTCCAAGTTCAACTCGTCGGCCATGGCTTGCACGGCTCTGATTTTTTTGCCAATAGAGTCAATCAGGTGGAAGCGGGTTTGCGGGAACATAATAGCCAAAGGCAAGCCCGGAAATCCGCCGCCGGTTCCCAAATCCAGTACATGGGTGCCGGGTAAAAAATCCACTATTTTAGCCGGTGCCAGTGAATGCAAAACATGGCGCAAATAAAAATGCGGCAGGTCTTTACGCGAAATCAGATTGATGCGTTCGTTCCAACGGGCAAACACCGGAAACAATGCCTTGAATTTGTCTTTTTGTTCTGCATCAATGTCAAAATATTTTTCAATAAGTGTAATATCCACGGCCTTCCTACGTTTAAGCAACAAATAAAGCGAAAAATATTAAATTTGTAAAATCACAAAAGTATTGAAGAATGGACCAACAACCCCTTCAACCGCGAACCTCCGACGAAATTGATATTATCCAATTCTTTAAACTGATTGGGAAGGGCTTTACCGGACTTTGGAACGGCATAAAAAGTTTTTTTGTTTTTTTGTTCAATGTGCTTATTTACAAGCCGTTTGTTTATTTTAAGCGTTACCGTAAAATCGTTGTTCCGTTACTTGTGTTGGCTTTTTTGGCCGGTATTTGGGCCGATGCTACTAAACAACCTTTATATAAGGCCGAAATTCTTATTAGTCCCAATTACGACAGTGGGAAAGAGATTTATACCCACATCGATATGTACAACAGCTTGATTGCCAACGAAAAATTCGACACGCTTGCCACGGCCTTAGGGGTCAGTCGTGCAGTAGCAGAATCCTATGTGTCGTTTGACGTACGGCCTAATTACAATGAACGAATCGATTTGCGTTCCTACGATGAATACACGCGTTTTTTAGATACTTCGGTGGTGAAAAATTTAGATTTCGAGTCCTACCGGAAATCGTACCTGAAACAAGAATTCGATTATCCGCAATTGATTGTTACGGTTACGGCTACGCGCCCCGATGCATTCAAACCGCTCAACAAAACCTTTAAAACGCTTTTGGACAACGAGCCGCTCTTTGTCAACCGGCGAAAAGTTGCTTTGCAAACTATGGATGAACGAATTGCATTCATCGAAAAGAACATTGGTCAATTGGATAGTTTACGGATGGCCATAAACGGCGCCATCAAAAATTTCGGTAAAGGGAGCACCCCCGAAAATAGCGTGATTGTTGGAACTGCTCAAATCAATTTTCCCGAAAAAAAATATGATCTATTCGAAAAGCGTCAAAAATTGGTTGATGATTTGACCAAATTAAAAACCGACAGGGTGGATAAAGAAAAAATTATTTTGATGAATTCGGCTTTTCCCGAATTTGCGCCGCCCTACAATCCGGTTTGGATGAATTATAAGTTCAGTTTCTTAATTTCCATGGTATTTTTGCTTGTCATATTGTTCTATCTGATAGATTTGATTGTTTATTTAGACCGTCGATACAAACAAGCCCAAGACCGAAGAGATCAATGAAAATCATAGAAGAACCTTTCCGGGGCGTATATTTGCTCGAACCGCAGGTTTTTGAAGACCGCAGGGGTTTTTTCTATGAGTATTACAATAAAGAAAAATTCCGGGCCGCCACCGGTTTGGATGTGGATTTTGTCCAAGATAATCTGGCGGGCTCAACCTACGGAGTTTTTCGTGGTATGCATTTTCAGCGTGAGCCCTACGCACAGGCCAAATTGGTGGGTTGTGTGGAAGGTGAAATTTTGGACATCATCGTGGACATTCGCCCCGAAAGTCCGGATTTCGGACGCTGGTATGGTGTGCGGCTGAGTGCTGCCAACCGACGCCAACTGTTTATTCCCAAAGGTTTTGCCCACGGTTATCTGGCCCTGAGCCCGCAGGTCAAGGTTTTTTACAAAACCGATTGTTTTTACCGCCCCGAATACGATGCGGGATTCCGGTGGGACGACCCTTCGGTGGGGATTGAACTCCCGCTGCCGTCCGGTCAACTTATCCTGTCGGACAAAGACCTGCATTTGCCACCGCTCCGTCAAGCGCTGAAAGGATGAAAACGCGTATACTCATTACGGGAGGAACGGGTCAAATGGGGCAAACTTTGCAGGAGATTTTGGCCCGTGAGTGGCCCGGAGCCGAAGTTTTGGCCCTTTCACACAAGCAGTGGGATATTGCCGATGCGGAAAAAGGAAAGGAAATCTTTTCATCCTTTCGCCCCGACTTTGTCATCAACTCCGCCGCTTTTACCCATGTGGATATGGCCGAACAGCAACGTGAGTCCGCCCGGCAAACCAATGCCGTAGGGCCGGCGGTCTTGGCACAATTGAGCCGCGAGGCGGGGGCAACGATTATTCACTACTCCACCGATTATGTTTTCGACGGAAAAAAACGAACGCCCTACACCGAAACCGATGCGCCGGCACCCGTCAATTTCTACGGACTGACCAAATGGGAAGGCGAAAAAAATATCCAACAACATGCCGAACGTTATTACATTATCCGTCCTGCCTGGATTTACAGCGGCTACGGGCGGAATTTTATCCGGCTTGTGATGGATTTGGCGCGAAAAAATGCAGTTTTACGCTTTATCAACGACCAAATCGGAAGTCCTACGTCGGCATTGGATTTGGCACGGTTTACGCTTTTTTTGATGCGTGAGCGCCCGGACGATTACGGGATTTTCCATTGTAGCAACCTGGGTGAAGTAAGTCGCTTTGACCAGGCGCGGGCCATTGTGGAAATACTCGGCTTGCCGGTGCGGGTGGAACCCGTTCTGCACACGGCTTTCCGGCAAATCGCCGAGCGTCCGGCCTATTCGGTATTGAGTAAGGAAAAAATCCACCGGATGTTTGATTGGCAAGTTCGTCCTTGGCGCGAAAGTTTGGAACATGTTTTGAAAACTTATTATCTATGAAAAAAATCGAACATATCGGCATTGCCGTGCGCGATTTGGATGCAGCGGAGGAACGTTGGGCATCCCTTTTGGGGCACGGCCCTTACAAACGCGAAGAAGTGGCAAGTGAAGGCGTGATAACATCCTTTTTCGATGCCGGAGGAGTCAAAATCGAATTGTTGGCTTCCTTGGAAGCCGGTGGAGTGATCGACCGTTTTGTGGAACGGCGCGGTGAAGGTATCCACCATATTGCTTTTGCATCGGAGGATTTGCAGGCCGAAATCCGGCGTTTGCAAAGCGAAGGATTCCGCTTGATCAATACCGAACCGCGGGCGGGAGCCGACAACAAAATGGTCGTATTTGTGCATCCTGCTTCCACCGGTGGGGTGTTGATTGAGTTCTGCCAAGAACGCGACCGCTAGGATTATTGTATCTTTATGCGTGCTTATTTCTCTATGAAAAAACTTGTTTTCATATTGTTGCTTCCGCTCTTTGTTTCATTACCGGCTCAGGAACAAAAATCCGAGCCCATACAAGTTTTGCATGCCGACAAAATGATTCTGAACAAAAAATATCCCGACCTGAAATTACTCACCGGACACGTGCAATTGCAACACAAAGACGCCTTGCTCACTTGCGATAAAGCCCTTTTGGATACAAGGAAAAATTTTGCCGAAGCCATTGGCAATGTGGAACTCAATCAAGGCGACACGCTGCGGCTTACGGCCGGCATTATCCGATACGACGGAAGCCGTGATTTTGCTTTGGCCATGGAAAAGGTTCACCTGACTGACCCTACCATGCAATTGGATACCGATACCTTGTTCTACGACAAACGGCGCGACCTGGCCTATTACCGTTCGGGCGGGATTATTCGCGATACCATAAACACCATCCGTAGCCGGATAGGCCGGTATTACATCAAGCAAAACCGCTATGAATTCCAAAACGGCGTGCGGATCGACAATCCCGATTACCGTATCCGGTCGGTGCATTTGGACTACGACACGCGCGCTCAAATCACCCGTTTTTTGGGCCCCACCGAAATTCGCAACGCTTCCGACTTGATCTATGCCGAAGGCGGTCAATATCACAGCCGCGATTCCGTGGCTTGGTTTACGGGCCGTGCTTTTGTGCGCTCCAAAGACCGTTGGACGGCCGCCGATAGCATTTATGCCGACCGGCAAAAGGATTTCTATGCCGCCACGGGCCGGGTGCGCATCAAGGACAGCACCAACGGTATCCTGACCCTGGCCGGCTATGCCGAAATGTGGAACGCCCGGGATTCGGTTTTCCTCGACCGGAAGCCCGTTGTGGTAAACTACGATGACAAAGATACCCTCTACTTGGCCGCCGGACACATTATTGTCCGTAAGCGGGACAGTTTTCGCGAAACTTTCGCCTATCCGGATGTGCGCTTTTTCCAACGCGATTTTAGCGGCCGCGCCGATTCGCTTTATCAATCCGGGAAAAAACACCGCATTGAATTGCACCGCCGGCCGGTTTTGTGGAACAACGATAGCCAAATCACGGGCCGGAGCATTGTTATCCTGAACGATTCCACGGGCCGGCACATCGATTCCTTGCTCATTCCGCGTGATGTTTTTATTGCGCAAAAAGACAGTGCCGGATTCAATCAAATCAAAGGCAAGGAATTGCGCGGAAAATTTATCGACGGACGCCTGCGCCATATCGATATTCGCGGCAACACCGAAACCGTTTATTACTTGCGCGACGACCAAAACCGGCTCACGGGCATCGACCGCAGTGTGTGTTCCGAGATCAACATCGACCTGGACACCACCGGACAAGCCGTGCGCATTTACTTGCGCGACAAGCCGCAAGGAACCACTTATCCGCCCGGACAAATACCACCGCAGTCGAAGCAACTCAAAGGTTTCGAGTGGCGCGGAAAGGAACGAATCGCTTCGCCGGACGAGCTCTTGGAAGGCCGCCCTTTGGATTTCGACCCGCCTAAGTTGCCGGATATTCCCGAATATGTTCCGCCGCGCAAATCAAGCGAACCCATCCTGCCCAAATCTTTCCTGAAAGGAATGTAGGAAATACACGGGCCGAAGGCGCTTCGGCTTATTTTACTTACTTTTGTAAACGCTTAATTTAGATATACTTTTCGACCTATGAAGGAAGCAATTATCGTGGCTGCACAGTTCCTGCTCAGCATTTCCCTATTGGTGGTTTTGCACGAGGCGGGGCACTTTTTGATGGCCAAACTGTTTAAGACCAAAGTTGAAAAATTTTATTTGTTTTTTAATCCCAAATTTTCGCTTTTCAAAAAGAAAATCGGTGAAACCGAATACGGAATCGGTTGGCTGCCGCTGGGGGGTTATGTCAAAATTGCCGGCATGATAGACGAAAGTATGGACAAGGAATTTTTGAATTCCGAACCCAAGCCCTGGGAATTTCGTAGCAAACCCGCTTGGCAGCGTTTGTTGATCATGTTGGGTGGCATTATTGTCAATATTTTGTTGGCCATTTTTATCTACATCATGATTGCCTTTACCTGGGGCGAAAAACGTGTTCCCTTGAACAGTCTGCCCGATGGTATATGGGTGCAAAGTCAGGTGCTCAAAGAAGCGGGCTTCCGCACCGGTGATCACATTATTGCTTTGGACGGCAAGCCGGTATATTATTTGGGCGATTTGGTGGATTCACCTAATGTTCCGTTGCTCGCCGCCAAACAGGTTACCGTAGTGCGCGGAGGCGACACCTTGCAAATCAATATGCCCGGAGATTTGATTAACCAACTTATCGAAAGCAAACAAAAGAAAGGGCTTATCAACCTGCGGTTGCCTTTCATGATAAACAAAATGGCCAAGCAATCGCCCAATGCCGGCGTGGATTTGCGCAAGGGCGACCGTGTTGTAGCCATAGCCGGACAGCCCGTCAAATACATGGACCAAGTGATCGACTACCTGGAAGCCCATCCCGGCACGGATGTAGAGATTCAAATTGTGCGCGACGGCGATACCTTGACCCGGAATGTGCACATAAGCGAAGAAGGAAAATTGGGCGTTATGCTCGCCGCACCCGATATGGAAACCTTACAAAAACAAGGTTTCTTACGCGTGGAATATCATCGTTACGGATTTTTCCAATCCATTGGCAAGGGCTTTCAACGGATGTGGAAAACGCTTACGGGTTATATCGACCAAATCAAAATGATTTTCACTCCTTCCACCGGGGCCTATAAAGGTTTGGGTGGGTTTGTGTCCATTGCCAAAATATTTCCCACAACCTGGGATTGGTTGGCCTTTTGGGAAATAACGGCTTTTTTGTCCATCATGTTGGCCGTGATAAATGTGTTACCCATTCCGGCCTTGGACGGCGGGCATGCCATGTTTACCGTTTACGAAATGATAACCGGCCACAAGCCCAGCGACAAATTCCTGGAAAAAGCCCAATTGGTGGGATTTTTTATCCTGTTGGCGGTGATTCTTTATGCCAACGGCAATGATTTGATACGTTTGTTCGGCAAGTGATGTGCAAGCCCGTCCGCTTATTGTCCTACAACGTAAACGGCATCCGTGCCGCCATGCGCAAGGGTTTAATTCCTTGGCTTTCGACGGTGAGTCCCGACGTTGTTTGCTTGCAAGAAATCAAGGCCATGGAGGATCAGATCGATACCGAAGCATTGCGCAAGGCGGGTTTCCGGTATCAGTATTGGTTCCCGGCCAAGCGCAAAGGATACAGCGGAACGGGCATTTTGAGTAAAATCGAGCCCTTGCATGTGGAATACGGCACCGGCATCGGTTTTATGGACGACGAAGGCCGGAATATACGTGCCGATTTCAACGGTTTTTCGGTAATGAGCGTTTATGTGCCCAGCGGAACCAACGACGAACGTTTGCGCATAAAATTCCGCTACATGGACGCTTTCTATAACTATATGTCGGATTTACTCCGGCACATGCCGCGTCTGATTGTGAGCGGCGATTATAATATTTGTCATAAGCCCATCGACATCCACGACCCTGTGCGGCTTAGGAACGTTTCGGGTTTTCTGCCCGAGGAGCGGGAATGGCTTTCGGCCTTTATGGATTTGGGATTCGACGACACGTTCCGGCTTTTCGACCCGCGGCCCGAACAATACACCTGGTGGTCGTATCGTGCAGGCGCACGCGCACGCAACAAGGGTTGGCGCATCGATTATCATTTGGCCACGGTGGATTTGCGTCCGGCTGTGCGGCGTCATGTGATTTTACGCGATGCCTTGCATTCCGACCATGCGCCCATTTTGATGGAGTTGGACGGTGGCGTGTAAGTTGTTTTCAAAGTTGTGGTTATAGACCGTGTTTTTTATTTGGGCGCCTTCCCGCACTCGTTCACACAGCCGCAGGCCTGCACGTTGTTTGTCCTGCGACGTGTTCACGAGGCGGGAACCGGGCTGTCCGCTCAAATTCACCTCGGGCTGCACCGGCATTTAGGCGCTTCGCGCCACCGCGGTGCGTGGGGCCTCACGCTGTCGGCCTCCGCCTGCGGGAAAATGCTCGGGCAGCCCTTCGGCTCATAACCGCTCCCATCCCTGGCGCTTGTTGCGCGCCGTCCCTTCGATACAATTTTTGCTACGCAAAAATCACTCAGGGACCGGCGCTCGAATAATGAACACCTAACATTTGAACATCGATTAGCGATTTGAAAAATTCGGAAATCTTAAATCGATTAATCGTTAATCGGTGTTCTCATTCCGAAAAAAATTGTAGCGGAGCGAGACCGGAGGGCTCGCGGAGCCCGCGGCAGACCGCAGGGCTGACGCGGTGGCGAAGGCAGACACCGTAGGTGGCTGCCGTAGCTGCGGAACAAGACAAGCGAAGCCGCAGGCGAAGCGCCGGCTTGTGGAGCCCGTAGGGAGACAAGCGTGGAGCCGAAGGCGGAACGCGCCGGCTCCCGAAGGTGCGAAGGGAAACAAGGTGCGGCCTGTGGCGTTGGTCATTGGAAGCCGCAGGTTCCCGGAGCCGCCGAGGAAACCGAAGGGTTCCGAGGCCCGCGAAGCGAAACGCCACAAGGCGGTTCGCGAAGCCGCGGAACAAGACAAGGGGCGCCGGCCCCGCGCCGAAGGCGCGGGGCCGGGCGGCGCAAAACAAAGGAGGAATTCTACGGTCGAGGTGGTATTTTACCGGGTTTCTCAGATTAAAACTCGCCGCCCCGATATCATTTGCGCCGCCGGCAGCGGAATTTTCATTCCGCCGCCGGCGCCCCGAGGGATTGTGGAACTTGTCCCGCACATTGCATAGCAATGTCGGGAGCCGTGAAGGGAAACAAGGCGCGGCATATAGCCAGGCCTAAGGAAGCCGCAGGTTCCCGGAACGCCTGAACAACTAAATCAAAATCCGGGATAGAAACTGAATCCGAACGACCATTTGCGGTAACCTTTGAGCGTGAGCGGGGTGCTCAGGTAGGGTTGCAGGATGATTTGTCCGAACAGGTTGATGCGTAGCGATACGCCCGTGGAAGCCCACAAACGTCGCTCGCCGGGGGCTCCGGTGTAGCGAAGCACGGGTTTTTGGCCGTTGTCCCAAACCCAGCCGGCATCCACAAACCAGCTCAGGTCCGAAAACAAAAAGCCCGATTTGATGGCGGCCAAGCGTTCGGGGCCCGTAAAAGGCAGGCGGACTTCGAAATTAGTAACAAGCAACTTGTTGCCCATCAAATCGTTGAGGGTTAATGCTGCACCCGGCGTTGTATTCACATATTCCGACAAAACGCCATAGGAATAACCGCGGATAAAATAGTCGTAGGTGATGAAGAAGGGATATAAAATGTCGTTATCGGCCACGCCTTTGCCAAAGCGGTTCAGGTGCATCAACCGGAAGGCGAAAGTAAAGGGTTTGACATAGACATAGTCGCGGAAATCCACCGTTCCGGTGTAGAAATTCAGGTGTCCCAAATAACGCTGCAAGCCCACACGGTAGCGCATACCCTTCATGGGTGCGGTCATACCGAACACGGAGTTGTCGCCCACATAGGCGGCGTTTACTTCGCCCAGCGTAAAGCCGTCGGGCGAAGGTTCTTTGTGGCGTTCGTAGTGCACGGCATAGGGATATATGCTTTGCGAAACCGTGTCGAAGGGGTAATAATAGTTGTGGCTGTCGATGCGGAAGTAATAACGCGACAAGCTCAGCCCGCCTTCGAGCCGTTGGGTGCGCGAGAACGGGAATAAGCGAAAGGCGCCTACCTTGTCTTCGAACATGTGCAGGATATACAGCTTTTGGATGTAGTAAACCTGCCCGTCGACGGTTTCAAAATCATAGCCCTGACCGAAACTCGTGTAGGGAATATGCGAAGCATACACACCGATTTGGCGTTTTTTGCCTTGATTGAAATACAAGGCCATGGCGGCAAAGTCATAAATTTCGCCGTTGAGCGACACGGCGGCCGAAAGCGTGTTGCGGCCCAGCATATCGCTAAAAATCATATTTACCCCGCCCTGGAAACCGGTTCCGTATATCGACGTGGTCATCCCGAACCCCGAATTGCTGATAAAATCCAGCTTGAAATGCGGTTTGTATTTTTCGGTCGTTACCTTCATGTCGAGCGAGTCGATGCGGGTGCGAAGCATGGCGTCCACCAAGCCGTATTTGGGCAAGACGCCTTTGCGTATCAGCGCCATGGCCCGCTGAATGCGCACATCGGGCGGTAGCAAAGACGCTTCGTGATGCACATCCGAAAGTTTGACCGGCTCGTGAAGCAACTGCGAGGGCCTGGCTTTGACGATTTGGTAGCCGTGGTCGAAAAAGTAATTATAAATCAATTCGCCCGTGCGGTAATTGACGCACAGGGCCGGAGAGAATTTGGTAATACCCGAAACGCCGGTAAAGTATTTAGTTAGTTGATAAACTTTCCCGTCGTCAAGGTCGTATTGGTAAATATCGCGGAATCCGTCCCGGTCCGAGAGGAAGTAAATGCTTTGACCATCGGGCGCATATACGGGATTCAGGTTATCGGCACCGGGGAAAACACCCGGATAAGACTTTTGTCCGGTGGTCAAATCCAAGATGCCCAAATGATAGTGCATGGGATATTGGTCGCGTTTGTAGTAGTAATAATCGGTGGCAAAGGCGATATGTTTGCCGTCGGGCGACCACGAAGGGGTCAGTTCGGCATAGGGGTCGTTGGTGATTTGTTGGAGCCGGCCGGTTCCGGGGAAGTAGAGGAAAAGGTCGGTTTGGCCGTTCTTTTGGCCCAGCAACAGGATGGATTTTCCGCCGGGCGACCAGGCGGGATTGGAAAAGGATGCCAGCCCGTCGATTTTCAGGGTGCGGATGATTTTGTGCCGGGCCACATCCACCAGGGCCAACTGATTGCGGCCTTTTTTGAACACCACAAACGCAAAGCGTTTGCCGTCGGGCGACCAGGTGCCGGCGCTTTCGTAGGCATCGATGGCATCAATGTGATTGTTGATGCTATGCGAGCCGATAATTTTGGTTTTTCCGGTTTCCAAATCGGCCAGGTAAAGGTCCAAGCTAATCACTTGTTTTTCCGAAAGGAACACCATTTTTTTGCCGTCGGGCGACAGGGCGGGGGCAATGTTGATGCGTCCACTGTTTTTTCCGTTGAACAACACGGTTCCGCGGACGGTTGTGTCGCGTCCGGGAAGGAATTGGCGGTAGTATTGTTCGTTGGCGGTTTTCCAGCGCACAAAAAAGGTGTCGATGCGCATGCCGTACAAACTGTCCATGGCTTTGTCGGGCCCTTGAAGGAGGGTGGCGTCAAAGAGCCGGACGATTTGATCGTCGCCGAAAGTGCCACCGAAAAAGGCCCAGAAATTTTGTCCGTAACGGTAGGGAAAATATTTGGGCTTGTACATATCCTTGTAGCGCGGGAAAAAACCGCCGCGCACCGCATCGCGCATCCACATGGCCGTGTGGGCATCCACGCGGCCCAGCGAGAGGTATTCGGCCATACCTTCGATCATCCACAGCGGCATGTTGGCCAAATGCTGGAACGACAAGTAAGGGCTTGTTTTGATATGGTTGTATTGGAAGGCGTGCACCAGTTCGTGACCAAGCACATGTTTGGTTTGCCCGTAAGACGGACGAAGCGGCAAGACCACACGGGTTTTGAGCCCTTCGGTAACGCCGCCGGTGCCCACGCCTATTTGCCCGCTAATGGCTGTGGTTTGTTGGAACTGCGCATGGTTGTTATACAGGATAACGGGTATGGGCCTTTCGAGTGTGTCGGTGCGGAAAAGCAAATGGTGTTTGTAGTACCAACTTTCGGCATCGTGCAGGAAGCGTTTGCGCAGCGTATCGTTTTCCAAATAGCTGTAAAGCGCAAAATGTTCGGTGCGATAGACCTTGAACTTAAAATCTTCGTATATGGGCTTGTTCTGCCCGAAGCCAAACCCTTGGGCCCGGGACGAAGCAAACCATCCGGCGAGTAAAACCGGAAGCACTAGTTTAATAATCCGCATCTTCGTTGACATTGACTTCATTGACATTTACGGTTTTGGCTTGACTTGTTCCGCGCACCACAAAGGCCACCACGCGCATGTTGGCCGGGTCGCTTACTGCGGCGGGGACGGGGCCGGAATAGGTCCAGGTGTATTCATTATCGAATGCTTGCTGCGCTTGGGGAATAGCATCGCCCAACGGGTCGGTGAAGCTGTGGCGTAGCACATGGTTGTGTTCAAAGTTGGGAATGGGATTTTGGCCGCCGTAGTAGGAGGTGGTGTTGGCTTGGTCGGCATGGAGGCCGTCTTCGGTAACGAAAACCACCAGCCGCAGCGTGTCGCGCGGCAAATCCATGTCGAAGCGCACATTGACCGTGACGTCCCATTGATTGCCGTTGAGCCGGTTACTTACCGAAATGCCCAAAGGGACGATTTTTTGCAGGTATTGTTGAACATGTCCGGTGGTTTCGTCCCACACTTCGGTGCGGTTGATCAGCGGGGTGGGATAGGCGTTGATGCCGTATTCCGATGCCAGGGTTTCCACACCGTTGAAGTGGAAGGGGTCGGTGTTGTAGCCGCGGTTGTGGATGGCCACGGGCACGATGCCCGGAACCTGTTGCATGGCTTGTTCCAGGTGATAGATTACACGCGGACAATTGACACACCAAGTGCCCGTAAAATCCTCGATGAGTACACGGGTTTGGCTACGCGGGTCTATCACGTGTGCGTGTATGGTATCGTCGGCCGTAACGGTAGCGCCGCCGCCCAAATCCCAGGTGGCCGTAACGGTGTAGTCGCCGGCCGCGGAAAAGCGGTAAGAACTCCCGCCGATGCTTTGGCCGTTTACGGCAAAACGGACCGAAGGCGTAATATCATTGCCGTTGTCATCGGTGGCTTCGAACGGAATATCCTTGCCCGTAAGGTAGTGATTGCCGTAAGGGCTTTGAATACGGAAATGAATTTGCGAAATATCGATGCCTGCTTCCTGCCGGTTGCAAGCGGTGAGTACGATTAATATCATCCCAACAAAAAGCAGGAATTTTTTCATTATCCGGTTTTAATTCGCAATTTAGGGATTTCGGTCTTGCAGTGCAAACACTTTGCGAAGCAAATCGGTGGTGCGTTCGCGCACGTCCTTGCGTATTTTGACTTCTTCCACGGCGATTTTACGGTAAACGCCTTGCAGGGCTTGGTTGGTTACATAATCGGTTAGGTCGGGATTAACTTTTTGAACGAAAGGCACTTGGTTATAACGCGAAATCAGCCGGTTCCAAATTTTATCGGCGCCCACTTTGGCGAAATTGGATTGGACGATGGGATAAAATTTCAGGTAGAGTTGCTCACGGGTTTTTTCTTGCAAATAGCGTGTGGCGGCCGTGGTGTCGCCCAGTAAGATATTACGGGCGTCTTGGATGCTCATTTCCTTGATGGCTTGCACAAAAATGGGTTTGGCTTCTTTGACGGCTTCTTCGGCAGCGCGGTTGAGTTTGCGCACGCCTTCATCGGCCAGGGAGCCCAGTCCGATTTTCCGCAGGGTGTTTTCCACTTTTTGAAGTTCGGGCGGAAACAGGATGCGCACGTCGGGTTGGTTGTAAAAACCGCCGGTTTGCATCAGTTTGCTCACTTCTTTGTCAATGCCTTGGTTCAGGGCTTGTTTAAGGGCCCGGGCAATATCGGCATCGGTAAGGGATTGGGCCGTGTCGGGCAGTTGTTTGGCCAGGTCTTGCAGTTGGCTACACGAAACGGCGAGCATAAGGATAATGGCAAGGGTAAGTATTTTTTTCATGTTGTTTAGTTTTGACTTGTAATTTACTAATTTTAAGACAAAAACATTCGTTTTTCGGTCATTTTTCTTTGGAATGCAGCAAAAATCGTTCCGAAAAGAGTATTTATTTTTCGGGCGCCCTGGCGCGATAATAAGGAGCGCGCGATAAATCGCGCGTCCACAATGGAGCATCCGGCCATGGTTGAAACATCCAGGTTTATGATTAACGTCCTACTGTAAATATTGAAGGAAAGTGTCATTCTATATTTGCATCATGAAATAAACCGTAAAAGAAACGTAAACTTGGAGATGAAAAATGTTAATCGAAAAAAGGAAGGGAAAAGGGGTAAGACTGCTGGCTGTCATTGGTCTAAAAGACA
>JALVVJ010000018.1 GCA_027023475.1 Flavobacteriales bacterium | reverse complement strand
AACCCGCACGCTGATTTCCGAAGCAAACAGTTTGGCCATAGCGCCTTCCTTGGTCAGTCGCTTGCCCAGGTCTTTCAAATAGGCCGCCTTGCGGATGAGCAATTCCGCCGCATCGATTTGGGTGGCCATATCGGCCAGCATAAAGGCAATGGCCTGAAACGAAGCAATGGGCCGCCCGAACTGATGCCTTTCCTGTGCATAGCGCCGTGCGGCTTCGTAGGCGCCCTTGGCAATACCCAAAGCATTGGCCCCTATCGAAATGCGGCCGCCGTCAAGAATTTTGAGCGCTTGTTTAAAGCCCTCGCCCACCTTGCCCAAAATATTCGTCTTGGGCACCCGGCAGTTGTCAAAAATCATCTCGGCGGTTTCCGAAGCGCGCATACCCAGTTTGTTTTCCTTTTTTCCGGCCGAAAAACCCGGCGTTCCGCGTTCCACCACAAAAGCCGTGGCATTGTTGCGCGTGTTTACAGGGCCTGTCCGTGCCAGCACAACCGCCACCTCGGCACTGCGCCCGTGGGTGATAAAATTCTTGGCTCCGTTCAGCACATAATCATCTCCGTCTTCCACCGCCGTGGTGCTCATGGCGCCGGCGTCCGAACCGGTATTATGCTCGGTCAGGCCCCAAGCGCCGAGCCACTGCCCCGATGCCAACTTGGGCAACCAACGCCGGCGTTGTTCCTCGTTGCCAAACTCATAAATATGATTGGTGCAAAGCGAATTATGTGCCGCCACCGATAATCCGACCGAAGGGTCGTATTGCGACAATACATTCACCACCGTTACATAATCCTGATAACTCATCCCCGAACCGCCGTATTGCTCAGGTATCGTAACGCCCATAAATCCCAATTCGCCCAGCTTTTTGAACAAATCGCGCGGAAAAATCTGTTCCTCGTCCCACTGCTTGTAATAGGGCAAAATGTGATGCTTGGCAAAATCCCTTACGGCTTGCTCAATGTGTTGCTGTTCTTCGGTAGGTGCGAATTGCCACATAACTTAAAATTTTAATCAAGTTGTAAATATAAGGCAATTCGTTTGTATTTTTCAACGGGAAAACCCGGCACTTTTTTCAAATCTTCCAATCGCTCGAACGGCCCGTGCAAAGCCCGGTATTCCACAATCCGCTCGGCCAAATCAAAATCGATGTAGGGATTCCGCCTGAGTTGCTGGATATCGGCCTTGTTGAGCTTGATTTTGTTTGTTACGGGCTTGGGCGTGCGTATTTCGAAGCGCTCCCATAGATTTTCGTAGGCCTCGGGCGATAGCGCATAAATGTCTTTCAACTGTTCGCGAATGCTGAATCCACCCAACTTGTCGCGGTAGCGCACAATACGCACCGACAGCTTGTCGCCAATACCGTAAACCGCTTTCAATTCCTCCGCCGTGGCCGTGTTGATGTCTTGTTTAACGACGGGCGTTTGGTTTTTAGTGTAGCCAAAATCTTTCCGCTTTGGTTTTTTGAACTGCGGAATGCGAATATAGGGTTTCAACACCGCATACAAACTGTCCGGCAAACCCGCCACACGCCTGAATTCGTCGGCATTTTTAAAATATTTTCCTTGCGCCCTGAAAGCCCGGATACGTTTCAAGCCCGGCGTGTCGATGCCCAACACATAGGCCTTGTAACCGGAAAGATAATTGGGATTGAACGGATAGATTTTCGGCCTGTGGTTTCGTGCGGCTTCCACACGCAAACTGTCCAAAACGGCCATGGCACTGCTATCGGGCGCAAAAACGGGATATTTTGCCGGCCGCCGCGTCCGGTAAACCGTATAAATTTCGGCCGGAATCAACAGGAGTATAAAGACCAACAGGGCCGCCCGTTGCGCCCGGTTAAAATGTCGGTTATAGGTATTCACCCACGGTGCATTATCCTCGGGATTATGATTTACTCCGTTCTTTTTTTCGTATGGCCTCCAAATAACGTTTCAACTCTCCGCGCACTTGTGGTGCCAGCAATACAACGCCGATAATGTTGGGAAACACCATGGCAAAAATCATGGCATCGGAAAAATCCAATACCGAACCCAATTTGACCGATGCACCCACCACCACAAAGAAAAGGAACAAAACCTTGTAGGTCAAATCCGATGCCTTACTACGACCGAATAGGAATTTCCACCCTTGCAAGCCGTAATACGACCACGATAGCATGGTGGAAAAGGCAAACAAAATCACGGCAATGGTCAGAATGACCGAAAAATGCGGCAACACCTTGTCGAAGGCCTGGGATGTGAGTTCCACGCCTTGAACTTTTTGCCCATATTCGAAAAATCCGTATTTCACATTGGTAATTATCAACACCAAGGCGGTCATGGTGCAAATCACCACCGTGTCGATAAAGGGTTCCAACAGGGCCACAATACCTTCGCTTGCCGGAAATTTGGTCTTGACGGCCGAGTGGGCAATGGCCGCCGAACCCACGCCCGCTTCGTTGGAAAAAGCCGCACGGCGGAAGCCCATAATCAATACGCCCAAAAATCCGCCCAATCCGGCACGCGGTGTAAAGGCCTCGCGGAATATCAACCCGAAGGCGTGCGGAATCACATCATAGTTCATCACCAATATCACAATGGCCGCGCCCACATACAGGATGGCCATAAACGGAACGATTTTTTCGGCCACTTTGCCGATGCGCTTAATCCCGCCGATAATCACGATGCCCACCATCAATGCCAGGAAAAGCCCGAACCAAACCTTGGCATCGTTGTTTTGGAAACCCATTAATTTGATAAACTGCGCCGTGGATTGATTGGCCTGGAACATATTGCCCCCGCCAAACGAACCGCCCACCACCATCAGGGCAAAAAAGGCGGCCAAAAATTGACCCAAATATTTGCTCCAAGGATGATTGCTCAGTCCGGCCAAACCCTTTTTCAGGTAATACATCGGGCCGCCGTAAACCGTGCCGTCGGGCCCGATGTCGCGGTATTTTACCCCCAAGGTGCATTCGGTGAACTTGGACGCCATACCCAGCAATCCGCCGATAATCATCCAAAAGGTAGCACCCGGTCCGCCCACCGCAATGGCCACGGCCACCCCGGCAATGTTACCCAAGCCCACCGTGGCCGATAGCGCCGCCGAAAGCGCCTGAAAGTGCGACACTTCGCCGTGATGTTCGCCTTCCACCTTGATGGTTTCGGGAATGTCTTCACCCGGTTCCACCAAGGGGTCGTCCGCCGGTTTGAAACTGTCGTGTTCGTCAATGTCGTCGTATTTGCCCGCCACCACGCGAAGGGCCGTTTTAAAGAGCTTAAACTGCGGAACACCGAAGTAAATCGTAAAATACAAAGCCCCCAAAACAAGCAACAGCAGCACGATGGGCACTTCCAAGCCCCCGCCTATGGGAATGGGATAAAAAACATAATGCGCCCACCAGTCCGAAATGGGCTTAAAGGCCTTTTCGATGCGGTCGGCCAGGCCCTGCTTGGCGGTTTCCTGCGCAAAAAGCCATCCGTTCCATAACAAAAATATTCCCGTGAGTGCCGCTTTTTTCATAACACAAATTTTTTTTGATGAAAAACAAGATTATTTTCCAGACTTATCCTTTTGGTCTTCCTCGGGTTGGTTGTCCTTGGCGGTCGTCGTATCCTTTTTGCCGTTCAGTTGTTCCAACAAAACGGATGTCAAATCCTTGGCCTTGTCGCCATAGAGCACGCCGTTAAAATCATTTTTGGAAAAAATGAAAGTGTAGCCGTTTTTTTCGCCGTAGCCGGCAATGAATTTTTTCAGTTCGTCAAGGAGCTTGGCGGTTTGATCGTCGGCTTCTTTTTGGATTTTGGCATATTCCTGTTGCTGCTGTGCCGCCAGCATTTGTTGGCGATACATCAGTTGTTGGTATTCCTTGTCGGCTTTGGCTTTGCTCATTTTTTGGGCCCGGCGCAGGAAATCGTTGTATTGCGCTTGCAGGGCCTGACCCAAACTGTCGTATTTATGTTTGAACGCTGCTTCCTTGTCGGTAAATTGTTTTTTCAGCGCGTTGAGTTTTTCATACTTGTCGGTCAGTTGCTGCATATCCACAAAGCCCGTTTTTTCGCCTTCGGGTGCTTGACAATTCCACAACAAAACGGCCGCGAGAAAACCTAAAAATACTTTTTTCATTGCTTGATTTTTTCAAATTGAAACAAAAATACAAAAATTCCGTAAGGACATCTTTTAGGACGCTCCGGGAGCCCTTGCGCTCCGCCTTCGGCTCCGCGCCGGTCTCCCTTCGCGGCTCCCGACATTGCTGCGCAATGTACGGGATAAGTTCCACAAGCCGTCAGGGCGCCGGCGGCGGAATGAAAATTCCGCTGCCGGCGGCGCAAATGGTCTTCCGGCGAAGCGTTTCAATCTGAATCACGCGGTAAAATATCACCTCGACCGTAAAATTCCTCCTTTGTTTTGCGCCGCCCGGCCCGCGCCTTCGGCGCGGCGCCGGCGCCCTTTGTCTTGTTCCGCACTTCGCGAGCCCTGGCGGTCTCGCTCCGTATGCTGCGGAGCCCCTTCGGGTCTCCTTGCAGCCCTCGGAGCCCTTCGGTCTCCTCGGGAAGCGGCGAAACCGCTTTGCGGTTTCGCCTTCAATGTTTACGGTAGGAGAAC
>JALVVJ010000017.1:916-4638 GCA_027023475.1 Flavobacteriales bacterium | reverse complement strand
ACCTACGGCGACATTCCCGGAGGCCTCATCCATGTCGTTCGGATCGGCACCGTATCCGTTATTATAAAGTGCCGAATCGCCAACGGCCACCAAGAACGACCGGTCG
Source organism: Flavobacteriales bacterium (assembly GCA_027023475.1). Taxonomy (GTDB): domain Bacteria; phylum Bacteroidota; class Bacteroidia; order Flavobacteriales; family Flavobacteriaceae; genus JAADED01. The sequence goes on along the minus strand of JALVVJ010000017.1, from coordinate 4,532 downwards.
GTATTTTTAAAAAGGGCTTTGTAACCTACGGCCACATTATAATCACCGGTGGTGTTGTTGGCCAAGGCTTGATAACCGAAAGCCGTATTCCCTGCACCCGTGGTGTTGAAATACATGCTTTGATAACCCATTGCCGTGTTATCATTGGCTTCGGTGGTGAAATACAAAGCCCTGTTGCCGAATGCCGTATTACCTTCTGCGTATCCTGCATACGGCGCATTAATATTTTTCAGCGCATTAAAGCCGAATGCGAAATTAAATCTCGTTCCTATATATTCACTATTCATAAGCGCTTGTGCTCCAAATCCCACATTCATAGGAATGTACATGGAGGTATCTTTTTGTAATGTCTTGTAACCTATGGCCACATCCATTCCGTTATCACTCACCATACTTGCGCTTTCGCTCCCTATGGCAATGCTTCCGGCCGATATGGCCGTCTTGCCTAATGCCTTATAACCTATGGATACCTTATTGTCAACTATTCCCAAATCATACAAGCTTTTATAGCCGATGGCCGTATTGTTTTTGGCCGTACCACCGGACCGGTTCGCATATCCACTCATATATCCTGCAACCGTATTGTATGATCCGTTGATATTTGCTTCCATGGCATAGGTTCCCACTGCCGTATTGAAAATGGCATCGGAAAGTGCCGAAACATTTTTTCCATTATTTTTCAAAGCGCCAATCCCTATGGCCACATTGGCATTTTCATCATCGTTTTCCAACAAAGCATCACTCCCAACGGCCACATTATAATTTCCCGAAACATTGTGCATCAAGGCATTATATCCCAAAGCCGTATTATCCTCACCTTGTTGGTTGTTTTGCATGGAACTGTTGCCGACGGCGGTGTTGCGGTTATCGGTTCCGTCGTCTTGTGAACCGGCGTTTTCGCCTACAAACAATGATGTGGGCGTATTATCCACCTGAACAAATTGCAATTCGCCCAAGCGTTCGGGTACACTTTGTCCCGTAACATCGGCAAATTTTGCATAAGGCACATATTTGGTGGCAAAGGTTCCGATAGTTTCAAATCCACTTCCTTTGTCCACTTGGATAACAATATTTTTCGGTGTACCCCATTCGATTTGCTGAAAATTACCGTTGAGCACCGTTCCTTCGCCCAAGCGGGCAAAAACAATTCCATGTGAATCGGTGGTTAGGCTATGGGTTTCTTCGTAAACGGGTGAACCGCTTTCCAGCACGGTAAACATCAAAGTTACCGGCGTGTTGGGCAAAACCGTTCCATTGTCATCAATGACGGCTTTGTAGGTAAACCCGCTGCTAAATTGTGCCCGAAGGGACATTAACGGGACAAATAAAAATATTATGAAGAGATATTGAATTGCTTTCATAGTTTACTGATTTTGAATTTCAACCTGATTATCCGGCACACGGGCATTTTCCCACTGTTGCAATTGTACACGAAGTTTGTTTAGCAATGTTTCCAACCTTTGGTTGGCATCCTGTAATTGCTTGATACGCTCTTGGCGTTGCTTGGCATCGAGGGTTTGTTCTTCAATCAGGTTTTTATTGCGTTGAATAATTTCCTGTTGTTCTTGTACGGCTTTAACAAGCGGCACTACAAATTGGGCATAACTGAGTGTGTAAGTTCCGTCCGGATTATCGGGAATACGTACACCGCTGAAATCATATCCGATTTCTTTTGCCGCTTGTGCAACCTCCTGTGCAATAAATCCGGTTTGACGGCGTGTTTTTTTCTTCATCTCATTTTCTTCAACCTCCTTTGCATCCGTTTTTTGCATATCCATCTCATACGTAACCGGACGAAGCCGTAAAATGAAATCCAGACCGGGAATGTCTTCTTTTACATCGGTTTTGAACCGGCCGTCGCTATATGTGCTCCAATTCACTTGACCGCCGTTCCAAAGTTGATCGTTGTCGAAAATCACATAATTATCCGAAACCGTATAAATTGCACTCATTTCACCTACAAAAACCAGGTTGTCATAACCCGGAGTTTCCCAACCCAGCATAACATTCCGCATAGCTTGACCTGCACCGGGCATCCATCCGGCCATGGATGCTCCAACGAATGTATTAAAATTGGATCCATCGGCATTGTCCTTCATAGCATTATATCCCACAGCGATATTGTTGAAATTGTTATCCGGATTACGCAATGCTTCCACACCAATGGCAATATTTTCATCTCCATCGTCAAGATGTCGAGACATGCTACCGTATCCTATGGAAATATTGTTGGCACCACTTACAATACTATCGGCTGCATGTGTGCCTATGGCAATATTATATTGTCCGGAGGTTTCTTGGCGCAATGCAACTGTACCTATGGCAATGGAATTTTGATTTTGCTCCTGCGACATGGCCTTATAACCTATGGCTATGGCGTTATTCTCACCATCATGCAAGTTTCCGGACGAATTGTAGAAAGCACCGGAACCGATACCTATGTTTCCAGTACCCGTGGTATCCTTATTGGCAACTTCACTGCCAAAATAAATATTATCCGATCCGTCCCGGTTTACCGAACCTGCATAATATCCCATTGCCGTATTGTTTTGCCCGGTTTTATTGGACGAAAAAACATTCATTCCGATAGTCGTATTTTCATCTCCCGTCGTGTTTTGCCCCAAACTACCGATTCCCAGTGCCGTATTGTTGGAAGATGTGTTTTTTGTGAGCGCATATCTTCCAAGGGCCGTATTATTGTTACCGGTTTGATTGGATTTCAACGCCTCCATACCCGCAGCCGTATTATTGCTTCCGCTCGTATTGGCTTGCATGGCCGATGCACCAACGGCCGTATTACTGCTTCCGGTAGTATTGGCTTGCATGGCATAACTTCCTGCGGCCGTGTTGTTACTTCCGGTGGTGTTGGCAGCCAAAGCGGCAAAACCCGACGCGGTATTATAGCTTCCGGTGGTGTTGGATTGCAATGCCATTCCGCCTATGGCTGTATTGTAAGAACCCGTGGTATTGGCGGTCAAAGCATGGTATCCTACGGCCGTATTGAACATGGCTTCGCCCGGGCCCGAGGCACCGGTACCGTTGTTATAAAGGGCTTTATAGCCAACAGCCGTATGTCCGTTACGATCTTGGTTTTTGTAGAGCGCTTGACTTCCTATGGCCGTGTTGAAACTCCCGGTGGTATTGTCGTGCATGGCTTGGTAGCCCACGGCCGTATTGCCTTCGCCCGAAGTATTATTGGTCAAACATTCCTGACCCACTCCGGTGTTTTCGTTATCCGAATCGTCATCACTAACTCCTGCTCCGCTTCCTACGTATAGCGATGTTTCATTGGTATCGGTTTTTCCGTCATCAAAGTCGTCAATGCGTTGTGGAACATTACCTGCTTTTAGCGCAAATTTGGCATGCGGCACATATTCAAAATCAAAAGTATCGTATCCCACAAAGCCACTACCCGAATCTATATCCACCTCCACGCTCATGGGTGCATTCCATTCCAGTGCGTTAAAATCATCGGTGGTGGTTCCTTCGCCCAATACCACATGGAAAACCCCACGGGCATCGGTAGTGGTGGAATGGGTTTCGGTGTAAACCGTTGAGCTTCCTTGTTGTATGCGGAATCGCACCGTTATGTTTTGATTGGCCAACGGACTGTTTC
>JALVVJ010000017.1:0-906 GCA_027023475.1 Flavobacteriales bacterium | reverse complement strand
CCCCAAAGGGCCATGTTCAACAAGAGGAACAGGGCGGCGGATAGACATTTGATTTTTTTCATAGCACCATTAATTGGTTTGTTGTGTTCTTAATGCTTGCAATTGCCGTTGTAACTGTTCTACTTGTTCTTTCAGTTGCATCAATTCGGCATTTTGTTGTTTTAGCCGTTCAATTTCTTGCTGTTGTTTTTCAATTTTTTCTTTTTGGCTATCAATCATTTCTTGCTGTTCTTGTACTGCTTTGACCAAAGGAACCACAAATTGTGCATAGGAAATACTGTACATACCCAAATCATCACCGCCTTTTCGAACCCCACTGAAATCATAGCCCACCTCCTTGGCAGCCTGCTCCACTTCCTGGGCAATGAAGCCGGTCATTTTGATGTTTTCGATGTCGTATTTGGTGGGCCAATCGAACTTGCTCAGGTCTTTTCCTTTACCGTTACGATAAATCAACCGGTTTTGTTCGTGAATATCCAAATGATAGGTAACGGGACGCAAGCGTTTAATAAATTCCAATCCCACCACATCTTCCCGGACATCGGTTTTGATACGGCTGTCACTAAACGTATGCCAGGTAACCTGACCTCCTATCCATGAAACACTGGTGTTGCCTATTTCAACGCGATCGTGTGTATTTGAAACACCACCCGCTTGAAAACCGATAGCCGTCGCGTTGCTGACTCCCGAATTAAATCCCGAAAATGCGCCGATAGCTGTGGTTTCAGCCCCCGTATAACTCTTAGCCGCTTCATATCCTATGGCCACATCGTATATTCAATATGTATTATTTAAAAGTGCATTATCTCCAATGGCAACGCAGCCATAAGACTTAACGCCATTCCGTTGTGCTCTGGATCCAATGGCAATATTAGAGGTCCCCAGTTCTGGATAATTACTCGGCGC
>JALVVJ010000016.1 GCA_027023475.1 Flavobacteriales bacterium | reverse complement strand
GATAGCGATATTACTTCACGCCAAGGCACGGGAACCTACACCGTTCAGTACTACGAAACCCAAGCCGATGCCGAAGCCGACATCAACGAACTGTCCGACCCCTATACCACCACTACACCTTACCAACAAACCATTTGGTTCCGCATCACCAACAGCACTACCGGATGTAACAATGTGGGTAGTTTCGACATCATCGTTCATCCGCTACCCGATGTGTTCACCATCGATGATTTGGAAATGTGCGACGACAACGATGATGGGCTCGTCCAATTCGACCTCAATGCCGCCCTGTCCGGTATCCTGAACGGACGCAATGCCGCCGATTATACCGTAACATTCTATGCCACCCAAACCGATGCCGAAAATCAAACCAATCCCATCAATACCGACTATACCAATCAAACGCCCGGCGGCGAAACCGTTTACTACACCATCACCGACAATACAACCGGTTGTACCAACATCGGTTCTTTTAACCTGGTGGTGCATCCCAAACCCGAAATTAATATGGACGACCAATACATCGTTTGCCAAAACGATTCCACCTACATCGAAGCTCCGGCAGGATTCGTTTCCTATGATTGGTCAACAGGTGCCACAACACAAGGTATTTATGTTTACCAAAGAGGCGACTATACCGTTACCGTGACCGATAATTTCGGATGCACCAACGACAAAACCGTACACGTGGATGAATCCGGACCGGCCACCATTGAAAGCGTTAGCGTGGTGGATTTCAACGGCAACGAAAACAGCATCACCGTCTTTGTTTCGGGCCCCGGGGATTATGAATATTCCCTCGACGGAACCAATTACCAGGATAGCAACACCTTTGAGCATTTGTATCCAGGCACCTACACCGTTTATGTCCGCGACAAAAACGGATGCGGCTTGGTAAGCCAGGAAGTGGATATATTGGGTGCGCCACCCTATTTTACCCCCAATGGCGACGGCCAACACGAATATTGGCACGTGATCAACGTACACCGTGCACCCGGAACCGAAGTGTATATTTATGACCGTTTCGGTAAATTGATGGCCCAATTTACCGATGCCGACCCGGGTTGGGACGGCACCTACAACGGCGTCCCGCAACCGGCAACCGACTATTGGTTTATCGTTATGCTACCCGACGGACGCCAAGTAAAAGGACACTTTGCACTTATTCGCTAGGCCGGCCCAGCAAGAAACCTTTCAGGTTGTTCCAAATGGCAAGAAACAACGCCTTGCCTTTGACCGGTTGGCCCCGAAACGTAAACATTAACCACAATCCAGTGGCCATAGTCAATTTCAGCGTCAAATCCATTCCCTTGCGTAGCAAGGGAACCAAGGGTTTTTCATACAACGACCGGATCATCATACGGTCGGAAAGGCCGTTGATATAACTGACACGCCTAACGTATTCCAAACCGTAGCGTTCCTTTTCGATAAAATGCTTTACCCAAACACCGGGATAATACAGAATGGGAATACCCGCTTTGCGGGCTTTGTAAAAAATGTATTTGTCTTCGGATCGCATATAAACATCCGTGCTGAACATCCCCACACGCTCGAAAAAATCGCGACGAAAAAACATATTGCATCCCACCGGATACGAACGCCTCAACACTTTGGGTTTGTTGCCCCAATCGGTAATGGAAATTACACGTTGGATATAGCGGCTCATCCAGGCGGGCAGCTCACCGGTTTCGTAAAGCGGCAAAACTTTTCCGCCGCAGGCCTGATAGCGGTTTCCGTATTCCCGGGCACAACGTGCAATATTTTGCACATAATCCCTCGGCACCACCGCATCATCGTCGGTAAAAGCAATATATGTGCCCCGCGATTCGGCAATACCACGATTGCGGGCAAAGGTCAGGCCTTTCTTGGGTTCTTGAACAATCCTGATATTGTGCCCGGGATGCTCATCCCTGAACTTTTGTGCCAAAGCCAAAGTGCCGTCGGTGGAATGATTGTCTACCACAATAATTTCAAATCCGTCAGGGTCGAAATCCTGTTCGGTCAAACTTTGCAAAGCCCGTCCCAAATGCCGCTCACGGTTGCGCGTGCAAATCACAACCGATACAAAAGGTTTGTCATTATTTGCTCCCACGCCATTGTGCATAGGCCACAACAATTATCAATCCGATAAGCAACAGCATCAAAATGCGGAAAATCAAATCGGCCGGGCGGCTATGGATGCGAAACAAAACATAAACATTCCAAGCCAAAACCGCCAGCCCCGATATCCACACAAATCCCGACCAAAAACGCCGGTCGTTCATTTTTTTGTTTTTAAATATAATTTTCCGTTTCCATAATCCACCACCGCCTTGGCGGCCAGCAAAACGTCGGTGCCGATAATACCGTCCAAATCCAGCGGTATCAACTCGTTAACGTGCGTCAAATCCATCAAAAACAAAGGAAATCCTTTCCGTTTCCAATCCTTGATGCGAATACGCACGGGCTCACCGGCCATTTGCACATCGAGCGCATCCTCCGATGCGCCCACAAAAAGCATATCTTCATCCGGTTTTTCGACTTTGATACCGAATTTACCGGCCTTTTGCACATCCAGCATAGTATGCGTGGCGCCGGTGTCCAGCAAAAACAGGCCTTTGCGGCCGTTGATGCGGGCTTTGATCAGGTAGTGAACGGGCTCGCCGCCGGCTTGCATCAAGGGATGTAATCCGACCGCTACGTAGCCCTTTTTCTTGAAAAAACGGTTAAGCTTGCCCATTTTGATGCTTGATTTGCACCTCTTGGAGGCGTTTTTCGAAACCTTGCAGGAGTTTTTTGTATTTATCCAAAATCTTTTCCGGGTCGGTGAGGATGTATTGTTCTTTGAACGAATCGAAATCGCGATACAACAGCCACCGGTTCCCTTCGGCATCCCGGTAAAGCAGAATTCTAAACGGCAAATCGTAGGCCGCTTCGGGATTTTCGTTGATTAATTTACCCATTTCCTTCGGATGACCGAAAATCACCAGCAAGGTGGGCCGCATATCGAATTTGACATTATCCAAATTGGCCGCCTTTTTAAAATCCAGGAATTTCGGATAAAACAATCCTTCTTCTTCCAAATAATCTTTGAACAACTTGGCCGCTTGTTCCACCGAAAGGTTTTCCAATTTGATCATCTTGTAGCGCAAGGCCGAATCGTCCTTTTTTACTTGTTTAGACTCGGCATTGGCAGGCATTTGTTTTTTTTCCTGTTTATTACCGCAACCGGCCAATATGGTGAGTAGTAACAAACTCCAAATCAATTTTTTCATAGGATTTTATTTTTTGTTTTTCTTAATGAGTTTTCCTTTGATTTTGTTCAACAAATTCAGCGCTTCGACCGGCGTCAGGTTATTGATGTCCAATTCCAGAATCAAATCGCGCACTTCTTCCAGCAGCGGGTCGTCCAATTGGAAAAACGTGAGTTGAATGCCTTTGTCGTTTGCGGCTTTGCTCATTTTTTCCTTGGTTTTTTCGCCGCGGTGTTCTTTTTCCAACTGCTTCAACATCTGCTCTGCCCGGCGCACCACATAGTCGGGCATACCGGCCAGTCGTGCCACGTGGATACCGAAACTGTGTTCGCTGCCACCGGGTTCCAATTTACGGATAAAAATGATTTTTCCGTCGTATTCTTTGACCGAAATATGAAAATTACGGATACGTTCGAAACTCTTTTCCATTTCGTTGAGCTCGTGGTAGTGGGTGGCAAAGAGCGTTTTGGGCCGGGTATGGTGTTCGTGCAGGAATTCGGCTATGGCCCAAGCAATGGAAATACCGTCGTAGGTGCTTGTTCCACGGCCTATTTCATCGAGCAGAATCAAACTGCGTTCCGACAGGTTGTTCAATATGCTGGCCGTTTCGTTCATTTCCACCATAAAAGTGGACTCGCCCATAGCGATATTGTCGCTGGCGCCCACGCGGGTAAACAATTTGTCCACCAGCCCTATTTTGGCACTTGCCGCCGGCACGAAACTTCCGGTTTGCGCCATTAGCACAATCAGGGCCGTTTGCCGCAATAAGGCCGACTTACCCGACATATTGGGCCCGGTAATCATCAGGATTTGCTGCTGCCGGCGGTCCATCCACAGGTCGTTGGGCACATAGGTTTGATCTTCGGGCAAATGCCGTTCGATTACCGGATGGCGTCCCTGTTTGATATCCAAGTCGTAGCCGTTGTCGATTTGCGGACGCGTATAGTTATTGTGCAAGGCCGTAAGGGCAAAGGACAGCAGCACGTCCAAACGGGCCAGGATGCGCGCATCGTTTTGCACCGATTCCACATATTGCTTAATGTCGGCCAGCAGTTTATCGTAGATTGCTTGTTCGAGTGCCAAAATCCGTTCTTCGGCACCCAGAATTTCGGCTTCCAGGGTTTTCAGTTCGGGCGTAATATAGCGTTCGGCGGCCGTAAGGGTTTGCTTCCGGGTCCATTCGGGCGGAACCTTGTCTTTGTGGGTATTGCGCACTTCCAGGTAGTAGCCGAACACATTGTTGAACCCGATGCGCAGCGAAGGAATGCCCGTGCGCTCGGCTTCGCGGGTCAGGATTTGGTTCAGGTAGGTTTTGGACTGTTCGCGCAGGTTGCGCAGCCGGTCCAATTCTTCGGAAACACCTTCGCGAATCACTTCGCCCTTACCCACAGCCGTGGGTGGTTCGTCGGTCAGTG
>JALVVJ010000015.1 GCA_027023475.1 Flavobacteriales bacterium | reverse complement strand
TTGCGTCGCAATGTCGGGAGCTGCGGAGCGAAACGCCGTAAGGCGGTTCGCGAAGCCGTGAAACAAGACAAGGGGCGCCGGTCCCGCGCCGCAGGCGCGGGACCGGCGGCGCAAAATCCCGGTGTAATTTTCCGTGAATGGCGCTCCCGGAACTTATGTGTCCGTTTTGGCGTCAATCGCCGCTAAATTTTGCGCCGCCGGCAGCGGAATTTCATTCCGCCGCCGGCGCCCCGACGGCTTGTGAAGCGCCCTTATAAATTTTCTTTATCATCCCATTATGCAAATTGATTTAATTTAGATTGATTCTAAATAAAGAATTTTTCCTACCTTTGCTTTGAAAAAGCCCGCAAAATGAAAGACAAACAGGCCCATCAGGACGAGGTGTTAAAAGAAATCACCGGAAGGGATTATCAGTTTGGTTTTGAGGCCGATATCGAAACCGAAACCTTTCCCAAAGGGCTGAACGAAGACATTGTCCGCCGCATTTCGGCCGTGCGGGGCGAGCCGGATTGGGTGCTGGAATTCCGCTTAAAGGCCTTCCGGGCCTGGCAAAAAATGGAACCGCCCACCTGGCCGCATTTGGACTTGCCCGAAATCGATTTTCAGGATTTGATTTACTACGCCCGGCCCAAGCCCAAGAAAAAACTCAACAGCTTGGACGAAGTGGATCCCGAAATTTTGGATATTTACAACCGGCTGGGTATTCCGCTCGAAGAACAAAAAGCCCTGGCCGGTGTGGCCGTGGATGCGGTGCTGGACAGCGTGTCGGTCAAAACCACCTTTCAGGAAGAACTGCGAAAACACGGCATCATCTTTTGCCCTATCAGCGAGGCCATTCGCAACTATCCCGAGCTGGTGCGAAAATACCTGGGTTCGGTGGTGCCATATTCCGATAATTTTTATGCCGCACTCAATTCGGCCGTGTTCACCGACGGCTCCTTTGTGTTTGTGCCCAAAGGCGTCCGTAGCCCGATGGAACTGTCCAGTTATTTCCGCATCAATGCCCGTGGCACGGGGCAGTTTGAACGCACCCTGGTGATTGTCGAAGAAGGCGGCTACGTAAGCTACCTGGAAGGATGCACCGCTCCGCAGCGCGACGAAAACCAACTGCACGCCGCCGTGGTGGAACTCATCGCCCACAAGGACGCCGAAATCAAATATTCCACCGTGCAAAACTGGTATCCGGGCGACAAGGAAGGCAAGGGAGGAATTTTCAATTTCGTTACCAAGCGCGGTATTTGCTTGGGCGACCGGTCTAAAATCAGCTGGACGCAGGTGGAAACCGGTTCGGCCATCACTTGGAAATATCCTTCGACCATACTCAAAGGCGACGATTCGGTGGCGGAATTCTATTCGGTGGCCGTAACCAACAACCGCCAACAGGCCGACACGGGCACCAAAATGATTCATATCGGCCGCAACACACGGAGCACAATCATCAGCAAGGGCATTTCGGCCGGACAAAGCCAAAACACCTACCGCGGCCAGGTGCACATCAAAAAAAGCGCCACGGGAGCCCGCAATTATTCCGTTTGCGATTCCCTGCTTATGGGCGACCGATGCGGCGCCCACACCTTCCCGTATATCGACATCGAAAATGCGCGCTCAACGGTGGAACACGAAGCCACCACGAGCAAAATTTCCGAAGACCAACTCTTTTACCTTCAACAACGCGGGCTGGACGAAGAATCGGCCGTCAATATGATTGTAAACGGCTATGCCAAGGAAGTGCTGCGTCAATTGCCTATGGAATTTGCCGTGGAGGCGCAAAAACTTTTGGAAATCAGTCTGGAAGGAAGTGTGGGATAAATTTATTAACCGAAAAAAATGAAGAACAAAATGAACAAGCAAACACCATTGTTGGAAATAAAAGATTTGCACGCCGCCATTGGCGACAAGGAAATCCTCAAAGGTGTAGATTTACGGATTTTTCCCGGCGAAGTGCACGCCATTATGGGGCCCAACGGCACGGGTAAAAGCACGCTGGCCTATGTATTGGCCGGTCGCGAAGGTTACGAAGTAACCCGGGGCGAAGTTTGGTTCAACGGAAAGAATTTGTTGGAACTTTCGCCCGACGAGCGGGCGTTGGAAGGTCTGTTTTTGAGTTTTCAATATCCTGTTGAAATTCCGGGGGTCAGTATGACCAATTTTATGAAAGCCGCCATCGATGCCAAGCGCAAATATCACGGGCAGGAACCTATTAAGCCCGGTGAGTTTCTACGGCTTTATCGCGAAAAACAGGATATGATCGGCTTGCCGGAGCGTATTCGTAACCGTGCGGTAAACGAGGGATTTTCGGGTGGCGAAAAAAAACGCAACGAAATATTTCAGTTGGCTATGCTTGAACCGCTTTTGGCCATTTTGGACGAAACCGATTCGGGTTTGGACATCGATGCGCTGCGTGCCGTGGCCGAAGGCGTAAACCGCTTGCGCCGGCCCGACAATGCTTTCCTGGTGATAACCCACTACCAGCGTTTGCTCAATCACATTGTTCCCGATTATGTGCACATTATGCACGACGGGCGCATTGTGCGAAGCGGTGATAAGGATTTGGCCTTGGAATTGGAAGAAAAGGGTTACCGGCAATTGGCCCGCCAAAATGCATGAGCCGATGAAATGGACGGATTATTTTAGTAAAGCACCCGCATTGTGGCCGGATATGGCCGGCAAGTGGCCGGTGTTTATACAAAAGGTCAAAGAAATGGCCGCAGACGAAACGGCCCGCAAGGGCTTTCCGCACGTGCGGCTTGAAGCCTGGCGTAAAACAAGTTTGAAATCCTGGCAAAATGCCCGGGTGGAACCGGCGGGAATTTCGAATGGTTTGAATCACCGGAATCCGTTTTCGGAAGATGCGGTTTATATCCGGATGGTCAATGGTATTCCTTTGACGCCCTGGCAAACGGAAAACGGCGTTCAGTTCGGACGTTTGTCGGAAGCCGTGCAACGCTTGCCCGGATTGGTGGAAACGCATTTCGGGCGCTTGCAAAAGTGGAGTGGCGATGTGATAACGGACTTCAATACGGCTTACTTTTCCGATGGATTGTTCGTATATGTTCCCGCAGGCACTGGTAGCGTTCGTTTGGAATGGTCCAATGCCATCGATGCCCGCAAGCCGTATATGTGGAACGGACGGATACTGGTGATTGTGGAACCGGACAACCGAGTGGAAATGACGGGTCTGGATTTTTCCGAAGGAAAAGCCCTTAGCGCCGGAACGCGCGTAGTCGAGATTTTTGTGAAGGAGAATGCCGTTTTCCGCAGCTACGGCTGGCAACAAATCAACGACGCTTCGGCATTGATAGCGCATCAATTTATAAGCGCTTCGGAAAACGCACGGGTGGATGTCTTTAACTTTCCGCTTAACGGAGGCCTGTTGCGTGAGGAAATTTGGGCGGATATAACCGGAAGTAAAGCACGGGTAAACTTGCACGGATTTTATGCGCCCACCGGCCGGCAGCAAACCGATGAACGGATATTTGTGGCCCACGGCGCGGTGGGTAGTTACAGCCATCAGCAATACAAGGGACTGATCGACGGCCACGCCAAAGCATTGTTCAACGGCCGTATTTTGGTGCGGCCCGGAGCGCAGCAAACCAATGCTTACCAAAAAAATGACAATATCTTGCTGAGCGACGATGCCCGCGCGCATTCGCAACCCTTTTTGGAAATCTATGCCGACGACGTGAGTTGCAGCCACGGTTCCACCACCGGAAGTTTGGACGTGGAGGCCTTGTTTTATATGCAACAACGCGGAATTTCGCATAAAGCGGCCCGCCGGCTGTTGCTCTACGGCTTTGCCGATGAGGTCATTGGACAAATTCCCGATGAGGATTTGCAAATATTTACCCGCCGATTGGTGCGGGCCAAAATCGACGGAGCTTTGAGGCCCGGAATGGACATATTGGCGCTGAACAAAGAACAAAACCTAAGCTTGACGGAATGAAAAGCATCAAGGATAAAGAAAAAGCATTGCTTGACGATTTTGCTATGCTTCACGAATGGGAGGATAAGTATAACTATATCATGGATTTGAGGGCGGAATTGCCGCGCATAGCACCGGGCGATAAAAACGAAAAAACCCGTGTGGAAGGTTGTCAATCGGCTTCGTGGTTAAAGGCCGAAAAGCGCGACGGGCGGCTATATTTTACCGGTGATAGCGAAGCTATCTTGGGGCAGGGTGTTATTTCCATGCTCCTGCATTTGGTCAACGGGCACACGCCCGAAGAAATTGCCGCTTATGATTTTTACCTGGTGGATGCCATCGGCTTGCCGCAGCATTTGTCGCCTACGCGACGTATGGGTTTGGCGTCGGTGATACAACGCATCAAAACTTTGGCTCATGAAAACGTATAGCAAAGAGGAATTGGAAAACCTGAGCAATGAGGAGCTGGAAAACATGATTATCGAACAGCTCAAAACGGTTTACGACCCTGAAATACCGGTGGATATTTACAACTTGGGTTTGATTTACAATATTATCATCGATCCCAAACGGAATGTTACGATAGAGATGACCCTCACGGCACCCAATTGTCCGGTGGCCGACGGCCTTGTGGAACAAGTTCGGGCGCGCGTGGCCGGTGTGCCCGGAGTGAATGACGCACAGGTGGAATTAACCTTCGATCCGCCTTGGAGTCAGGATTTTATTAGCGAAGAGGGTAAATTGCAATTGGGAATGTTATAGCAACAAACCACTTAAAGCATTTAATCTTTGAATTTTTGTTCGAAATAACGAACCAATCCCTCGGCCGGATACCGGATGATTTGTTCTACATGCAGGTCGAAATGGCCGGCGGCGGCTTTCAGTTCATCTGCAAAAAACCAAGCCACCGAACCCGCAAAAAATAGTGGCAGTTCCCGGGATGAAGGGTAGGGGAGGACGCGGAGCCGGAAAAACTCCGAAAAACCGTGGTGTAGCAAATCCCGCACATAGGATTCGTGCCGCCAACGTTGCAGGAAAGGCATAAACGAAGCCAAATAGGCGTTGGGCGTATCCGAATGATAGAGTTGCCTTTTAACGTGGTCGGGGTCGAGGGGGAATTGCCAGGCAAAATCCTTGCGCAGGTGTGCGGGCATCAATCCGTAGAAATAGTCGCGAAGCAGGATTTTTCCGAAATAATTACCGCTTCCTTCGTCCATAATCAGATAGCCCAGCGAAACATTGCGCATAAAAATATTGGATCCATCGTAATAGCATGCGTTGGAACCGGTGCCCAAGATACCTATGATACTTTCGCGGTGGCCTGCGGTTGCCAGGGCGGCACCCAGCATATCTTCTTCGACAGTGATTTGGGCTTGTGGGAAAATTTGGCGAAAAATTTTTTCCAAGCGCTGTTGTGCTTGGGTGGTTCCGCATCCTGCACCGTAGAAAAACAATTTATGTATCCGGTAAGTCCAACACTGAATATCTTTTGAATTTTGAAGCAGGTTTCGTAGTTGATTATCATCCAGTATTTCGGGATTGAGGCCCGGTGTTTGGAAAGCATCCACAACCTTGGCGTTTTTTATATCCAGCACACGCCAATCGGCCTTAGTGGAGCCGCCGTCGGCCAGAAGGATGTATTTTGGTTTTATTGGATCCATAGGCGATAGTTCCAGGGTTTGAGGTTTATTTCCATTTGTGGGTCGAAATCAATTTCTTGACCGGTAAAGGCATCGTGAAACTTTCCGGTGGTTTGGACCCGGAATGTTTGGGTCTGACCGGAAAAATTACCTGCAAAGATGAGTCGCTTTCCGCCTTTTTTACGTTCGAATACCAGGATATTGGGATTGGTGCAACCGAGGCGGATATAATCGGCAGGATGTTTTCCGCCGTGAAGGGCGGGATAAGTATTTTTGAGCCGGCCCAGTTTGCGGTATAGCTCGAACTCGCGGCCGCGTTTTTTGGGGATGCTGTCCTTTTCAAAGAATTTGAGCCGGTGTGCCAGTCCGTATTCTTGTCCGCTATACAGCAAAGGCATGCCTTTGACGGTGTAGGTGAGGGCGGCAGCCAATTCCCAGGCATCGCCAAAGGTTTCGTAAACGGTGCCTTTCCAGCTGTTTTCGTCGTGGTTCGAAGTAAAATACATCAGCATGTCGTCGGGTTCGTAGAGCGTATCTATTTTACGGATGTAATTGTCCCAATCCTCCACGGTTTTGCGTCCTTTTGCCATGTCGGCCAGGAGGAAATGGGCTTCCCAGCCGTAGCACATGTCAAACAAGCTGTCGCGCAGCAGTTCGGGT
Organism: Flavobacteriales bacterium; assembly: GCA_027023475.1. Classification (GTDB taxonomy): domain Bacteria; phylum Bacteroidota; class Bacteroidia; order Flavobacteriales; family Flavobacteriaceae; genus JAADED01. Next base: position 12,530 of record JALVVJ010000015.1, on the reverse strand, counting down.
TCCCAGGCCTCGGCCAGCATAAACAGGGGTTTGATACGGCGAAGGCGGTGGATGGCCTGGCGCCAAAAGTCCACGGGCACTTCGCCGGCCACATCGCAGCGAAAACCGTCGATATCGAATTTTTTGACCCAATAGGCCATGGCATCGGTCATGGCATTGCGCAATCGCGGATTGTCGTAATTGAGGTCGGCCACGTCTTTCCAGCCCTTGGATGTGCCGTCGGGATTGAGCGGGTCGGTAATTTCGCCGCGGGCGTTGTGGGTGTAGTATTCGGGATGTTCTTTGACCCAAGGATTGTCCCAACCCGTATGATTGGCCACCCAGTCCAGGATGACCAACATGCCGTTTTGATGGGCCGTGCGAATGAGTTCGTGTAAATCGGCTTCGGTGCCCAGGTTGGGATTGATAGCATAATAGTCGGCAACGGCATAGGGACTTCCCAGGTATTTTTGGCGTTGGGCGGGGTTGGGAATTTGGCTCACGAATAAGTCGCCGGTGGCCTTACGTCGTTCCTTGGAAATGGGGTGTATGGGCATCAGCCACAGGATTTTGACGCCCAGCTGTTTGAGCACGGGAATATCGCGCATAAAAGCACGAAAAGTGCCTTGGGGCGAATATTGGCGGATATTGGCTTCGTAAATCACGGCGGTTTCCAGTAGGCTATCGTTCAACAGTGTTTTGCCGGGCGTTCCGGTTTGGGCGGTTTGACTTTGTGTGGAGCAGCCGGAAACTAAAATGGCGGTAATTATTAGTCCGAAAATGCCCGACAAGTGGTGGATGGTTTTAGTTCCAAGTGATTTCATAGCTATATGGTTTTAGGTTATGCACTTCGAAAGGATGGGGATTGATACGGATGGTGTAGGTTTCATTGAAATATTTTCGTCTGATTATCAAAAGCTTGTTCCGGATTTTTATTTGCGTTGTTCCGTAAAGTAAAGCCATATGTTCGCTTCGCATCCTGGCCAAGCGGGCGGTGGTGTGGAACAGTTCTTTTTCGTGTTGGTTCCAATGGTTCTCGAAGCGCATCATGCGGCGGTTGTCGGGGTCGTTGGCACCGGGCATACCGAATTCGTCGCCGTAGTAAATCACCGGAATACCGGGAATGGAGAAATTAAAGGCATGGAGTAGAGCCAGGCGCCGATAGGCCGTATCGTTGCTCACCCTGATGTGCCTGTCCCATCCGGCCTGTTTGCCGTCTTCGTCGAAACGCACGTCGCCCGAAGCATAGCTGATAAAACGAACGCGGTCTTGGTTGCCCGAAATGTTTCCCATCAAATGATGGCAGCCGTAAAAGAGCAAACTTTCGTTCAAGGCACCGGCCAAATCCGGAGCATATTTACCCGATTGTGCAAAGCAACGAACGGCAGCATCGTAGAGGTTGAAATCGAACTGGCCATCGAGCATGCCACTGCCCACATAACTTCGAATCAGTTGCGGACTGCCATAGGTTTCGCCGATTTGGAACACCGGACGTTGGATACGTTGTTTGATTTTCCGGGTTAGTGTTCGCCAATAGGCGGTTTGGATATGTTTGGTGGCATCGTGGCGGAAGCCGTCCAACGGATATTTTTCCAGCCAATACAATGCCGAGTCGGTCATAACTTCGACTACCTTGTTTTGTGAAAAATCAAGAGTGGGCAAAAAGGTATCGAACCAAGTAGTGAGCCGGTGCTCGTCCCATTTTTGGAGGTTCAAGCTGCCGTCGGGGAACCGGAGGGGTGTAAACCAACCGGGGTGATGCTGATAAACCGGATGTAGTTTGTGCACATGATTGGCCACATAGTCGAGCAAAACCTTCAAGTGGCGTGCATGGGCGTGATTGAGGAATTGTTGTAAAATTTTTTCCGAACCGAAACGGGAATCGATATGGATGTTCGATACCGGCCAGTATCCGTGATAGCCCGTGAATTTTGTAGCGGGCTTTGGCCAATGCCCCCATGCACCTTCGGGGTTGCGCATCAGCGGTGAAATCCATAACGTATTGACTCCCAAACTATCGAAATATCCCGATTGGAGATGTTTATCGATACCCCAAAGGTCGCCGCCCATAAAATTGACTTTGGGCAAAACACTATCGGAACGCACGGGGCGGTTATTGGCAGAATTTCCATCGGCCCAGCGGTCGATCATGATGTTGTAGATGATCATTTTCCGGAAATCGAAGGATGATAATTCGTCGCTATTCGTAATGATACGACCATCGTGGAGTGGAATAATCATATCGTTGCTTCGGCCAAATTTGTTGTAGCCGTAAATTCTAAGAAAATGATAACCGGAAAAATGCGTGGATAACGGCACAAAAATGGAGTCGCGGGTTATTTTGATTTCATTGTCCAATAGATGGTTATCGAAATATATCAAAAGCTTGTCCACCGGATTTTTTACTTTCAAACTAAACCCTCCGGAAAGGATATTCCCATAATCCAGCCATGGGCGTTTGTCGTTATTAAAATCGATTTTGAGCACACTGTTTTGTCCGCCCAATCCGTTGGGCACATGAAAAGGATTTTGCGGGTCGAGCATTTCGTGGCCGTCGGCTACAAACAAATAAGGATACTGACCCGGGTCGAGCAAAGTAGTGTAGATCCAAACCTTATTGTCTTTTTTCATGGGCACCGTTTGCCAACCCGTAAAGTTGGCTTTGAGTGCCACCCGGCGGTATTGTCCCGGATCGGGCAGGCGGAATTCGACCTTTTGCAAGGTGCTGCGAAACAGGGGAATGTCGATAATTTCCGTGTTGGTTCTAATCCGTAGATTTTCGACGGGAGCCAAGTTTTTCCGTGCAATCAAATAAGCGGTATCGGCACCGGGTTTCCAAATAATTTTCAAATTTTTGCTCGAATGAATTTTGCGGATGGATTTGTATTGCGGAATATAATCGGACAAAATAAGCCGTGTTGTATCGGGTTGCAGGTAAACCGGCGAATTGAGCCGGACTTCCGGGGCACTTTGAATGCTTTCCTGTTTTTGGGCACAAGAAAAAATAATTACGGAAAATAATATGACGATAAATCGGAATTTCATGGCTTCGGATTAATACGAATAAGCATTAAGGTTTCGGGCGGAATTTGCAGGGAGCCGGAAAGATTTATCATTTGTCCGGTCAAAAGTTCTTTGCCCGTGGCATTGGTGCCTAGGACTTCGGAAAAACGGTCGGGTTTTAAATTTTGTGCATGATTACTGTTATTAATGACCACCATGATTTGTTCATCGGGCGCTTGACGGAAAAAAACATAAACATTGTTTTGCGGAGCAAAATGAAGCATTTTCCCGTAGCGTAGCGCTTGCGAATGTTGACGGATGCGGAGTAATTTCCGGGTAAATTCGAAATATTGGTTTTGTCCGGCGGTTCGCCCTTCGGGCGAAAAGGCATTGAGCGTGTCGCCGGGCCAGCCGCCCGGAAAGTCTTTGCGGAGGTATCCGTCGCCTTGTTCTTTGTGCCCGCTCATACCGATTTCGTCGCCATAATACAGTTGTGGAATGCCACGCCCGCAAAGCACCAGGCAAAGGGCCATTCTGTATTTGTTAAAATCATCACCCAACACCGAGCGGATGCGCGAAACGTCATGATTACCGGCAAAGACCATGATATTTTGCGGATTGGTATAGAGGAAGTCGTTGGCGTAGTTTTCATAGGCACGGGCCATGCCGCGATTCCAATTTTGTTGTTTTTCGGCAAACATCAGCCGGATGGCGTCATAGAGTGTAAAGTCCATCACCGCAGGCAGCGCGGCGGGAAAACCCGAGGCGCGGGCCACGGGACTTTCTTTTTGCCACAGGGCGATTTGACCGGAATGGTGATACCAAGTTTCACCCACTATGCCCAGCCCGGGATAGGCCTTGCGCAGCGCATCGACCCATTGCGCCATGGCCCGGGGCGGGTTGTAGGGATAGGTGTCGATGCGTAGGCCGTCGATGCCGGCAAATTCGATCCACCAAACGGCATTTTGAAACAGATAACGCCACAGTTGCGGTTGTTCCAAATTCAAATCGGGCATGGAACGGTCGAACCAACCACGAACGGCCGATTGGCGGTCGGCATGGCTTCGGTGCGGGTCGAAAATGCTTTCGGTGCGGTAGCCGCTTCGCCGGAATCCGGTCGAATCATCCGCCCATCGATGAATCCATTGCGGATAGGGTGGGTCTTGCACCCACCAATGATGCAATCCGGCATGATTGGTCACGTAGTCCATAATGACTTTTAGCCCTTTGCGATGGGCCGTTTCCACCAAGCGCCGGTAGTCGTCGTTGGTGCCCAGGCGCGGGTCGATGCGGTAATGGTCGGTGATGGCATAGCCGTGGTAGGAATAATGCGGCTCATTGTCGGTAAACACAGGCGTTAGCCATAGACTTGTAACTCCTAAATCTTTCAAATAATCCAAATGCCGGATGATGCCTTCCAAATCGCCGCCATGGCGTCCGTTGGGGTCGTGGCGCCGGACTTTTTCGGTTGTGGACGGATGGTTGTCGTTGGACGGATTGCCATTGGCAAAGCGGTCGGGCATGATCAGGTAGATCACGTCGCCGCTGTCGAATCCCCGGGGTTGATGTGCGGAACCTGACGGATGTTTAATGTTATAATCGTAGGACAAAACCCTATTATTGTTGCGAAAAGTAAAATGTATTTTTCCTGGCCGAAGTTTCCGCGCATCGATGTCCACAAACAAATAGTGCCGGTTGGGTGGGCGGATAACACGCAGGATGTCCACATCGGGCGAACTGACTTCGAATGCGCCGGCATTTTTTCCGTAGAACAGGAGTTCGAGGGTATCAATGGGCGTTCCGCTCCACCAAAAGGGTGGTTCCACGCGCAGGAATTGGGCCCGGAGCGGAAACAAATACAATAGCAGGAACCAGGTGAGAATCAGGCGCATCATGCTTCCCGGTTTTGGAAGTTCCATTCGACTTTTTTGCCGCCCGCGAGTTCAATTTCGGAATCGAATAGACGGAAACCAATAGGTTTTTCCGAAAGATTTTCGATTTCCACTTTTTGGCGGTTGATATGCACACGGAGCAACCGGTCGCGGTAATTGATTTTGAAATCGAGCGAAGTCCAAGCCGCCGGCAATTTGGGCCGGAACGAAAGCCGGCCGTCGAAGCTGCGCATACCGCCAAAACCTTGCACCACGGCCAACCAAGTGCCAGCCATGCTGGTGATGTGGAGGCCTTCGTGCACTTCGGCATTGTAGTCGTCCAAATCCAGGCGGGCGGTGCGCAGATAGAGTTCATAGGCCTTGTCGTCTTTGTCCAATGCCGAAGCCAAAATGGCATGAACGCAAGGCGAAAGGGAGGATTCGTGGACGGTGAGCGGTTCGTAAAACTCGAAATGCCGTTTTAGTGTATTGCGCGTAAAATGATTTTCGAAAAAATACATGCCTTGCAGCACATCGGCTTGTTTAATAAAACAGGAACGCAAAATCCGGTCCCATGACCAGTGTTGATTGATGGGGCGCTGTTCGTGCGGAATGTTTGAAGCGGGACGAATTTCTTTGTCCAGAAATCCGTCTTGTTGGAGGAAAATTTGATGTTCTTCATCGTAGGGGAAATAAATATTTCCGGTGAGTTCACGCCAATATTGAATTTCATCGGGCCGGATGCCGGTGGTTTGTTCAATGCGCCGCCAATGTTCGGGGTGTTCAATGCGTAGCCGTTCTATCCAATCGAGCGTATATTCTAAATTCCAACGGGCAATGTAGGCGGTGTACCAGTTGTTGTTCACATTGTTTTCGTATTCATTGGGTCCGGTTACACCCAGTAGGACATATTTCTTTTTGGTCTGTGAGAAACTAAACCGTTGGGCCCAAAAGCGGGCTATGGCAATCATAACTTCCATTCCGTAGTCGCGAATATAGCTTTCGTCGCCGGTGTAGTTGACATAGTTGTAGATAGCATAAACAATGGCGCCGTTGCGGTGAATTTCTTCGAAGGTAATTTCCCATTCGTTGTGGCTTTCCTCGCCGTTCATAGTAACCATGGGGTAGAGTGCGGCACCGCCGTTAAAGCCCAATTTTTCGGCGTTTTCGATGGCTTTGGGCAGGTGGCGGTAGCGATAAAGGAGCAGGTTTTTGGCCACGTTTTTGTTTTTGGTTCCCAAGTAAAAGGGCAAACAAAAGGCCTCGGTGTCCCAATAGGTTCCTCCGCCGTATTTTTCGCCCGTAAATCCTTTGGGGCCGATGTTGAGTCGCGGGTCATGACCTGTGTAGGTGTGGTTCAGTTGCAAAATATTATAACGAATGCCTTGCTGGGCAGTGGTGTCTCCTTGGATTTGAATGTCGGACATCTGCCAGATTTTTTTCCAGCTTTCAACGTGTTGGTTCAAGAGTTTTTCCCAACCTTCGCCGGCTGCTTTTTCCAGGATTTTCCGGCTTTCGGGATGCAATCGATCATAAGGAATATCTAAGGTATGGGTTACCGCAGCATATTTTTCCAAAACGAGTTCGTCGCCGGGATGAAGTTTAAAATGATAATTGTAGGCGATTTTTTTACCGGATTCCGAAATGGATTTTTCCGGGTGAATGCTTAGGCCGTTAAGATAAAATCGATTGAGCATGCCCGTGCATACGCCAAACCTTGTTTTACGGGTTTCGGCCGTCAGGTAAGCATCGTTTCCGGGGCCGGAAATTATTTGACGTATGTCCCAAAAATATTCGCCGTAGTTGGCATCGCTGTTTTTTATGCCGCCATCGATGTAAGGAGCAACCTGAATTTCGCCATCGAAATTGATGGAAGTGATTTGATAACGGATTGCCCCCAGAGACTTGGTATGCATGCTAATGAACCTTTGGCTTTGTATGCGCAATATTTTTCCCGAAGGAAAACGAAAACTGAATTCACGGATAAGCAAATCGCGTTGCATGTCCAATTCCATCCTGAAATCGGATACTTGGCCTTGGAAAAGGTCCAAAATTTCGTCTCCGGCTTTGATGTGTATGCCAATCCAATTGGGGCTATTGGGCACTTTGGCAAAATATTCGGGATAACCCACTTTCCACCAGCCCACACGGGTTTTGTCGGGGTAATAAATTCCACCGGTATAGGTTCCTTGGAGGTGCGGGCCCGAATAATCCTCCTCGAAATTGGCCCTTTGGCCCATATAACCGTTGCCTATGCTGAAAATACTTTCGTAAGCCGGAATAAATTCGGGGTCGAACCGGTCGGTGATGATTTTCCAAGGATGATGGATAAGGGGCGGTTTTTTATGCTTTTTCATAGTAATGTTTTTAAAAAGTCATAGGTTAGCCACCGGGTACCGGGAACGGTGGCATCGGCTTCGGGAAAGTGTTCCGGCGAGCCCACGGCAATGGCTTTCATACCGGCCCGCTTGGCAGCCAGGATGCCGGCGCGGGCATCTTCGACCACGATGCAATGGCCGGGTGGGATGTTCAGCATACGCGCGGCCATGAGGAAAACTTCGGGATGCGGTTTGGGACGGCTTACCGCATGCCCGTCCACGATGGCATCGAAAAAAGGAGTGATTTGCAAGGAGTCCAAAACACGCCGGGCATTTTTGCTGGCCGAACCCACAGCCATGGGAATGTTTTGTTTTTTCAAGGTGGTTAGAAGTTGTTCGATGCCGGGCAAAAGGTCATTAGGGCCCAATTTGGCAATGAATTGCAGATAAAGCCGGTTTTTTTGTTCCAGCCATTTTGTTTTTTGCTCATCGCTCAAATGTAGTCCGGCATTTTGAAGGATGATGTCCAAGGATTTTTGCCGGCTAACGCCTTTGAGTTGTTCGTTCAGTTCCTTGTCGAACGGAATGTTCAATTCGTCCGCTATGCTTTTCCAGGCAAGGTAGTGATAGCGGGCCGTATCAGTCAGTACGCCGTCCAGGTCGAAAATAATGGCTTTACCGGGCATTGTCGTCCACTTTGAGGGTTAGCAAGGCCGCAAGCAGCATGGATATACCGCCCAACACAAGCGCATAGAGCGGGTCGCCGTGGAAAAGTTTTTTGACCGTAAGCCCCAAAACCGTGGCGGCAATCAGTTGGGGGATGACAATAAAAAAGTTGAACACCCCCATGTAGTAGCCCATCTTATGGGCCGGCAACACCCGGGCCAGCATGGCATAGGGCATGGAAAGTATGGAGGCCCAGGCAATGCCCACGCCCACCATAGGAATCAGCAGGGCCTTGGGGTCGCGAATCACCAAAAAGGCCATCAGTCCCAGGGCGCCCAGCGTCAACGAGAAGGCATGGGTGCGTTTACGTCCGGTTAAACGGGCCAGTTGAGGAAGGCCCACAACGGCCACAAGGGCGGCAATGCCGTTGTAGACGGTGAACAACACGCCCACCCAGTTGGCGCCTTCGTTGTAGGCGGCACTCGAAGTGTCGGTGGTGAGATAGATGTGGCGTGTAACAGTAGCCGTAGTATAAATCCACATGGCAAAGAGCCCGAACCAGGTAAAAAATTGCACCCAGGCCAATTGGCGCATAGTGCGGGGCATGCGAAGCATGTCGGAGGCGATGTTTACCAAAGCGTTTCCCGGGCGGAGGTTTCGTAGCAAACCGCCGGCATAGAACAGGATGGCAGCCACCACCAAACCGGTGCCCAGCAGATAGATTCCCCAATCTTGCCAATAGGTTGAATTGGCGCCCACGATGGCTACACCCAGCGCTCCGAGCACCAAGGCGGCTGTGTAAAATTGCTTTTGTTCGGCAGGTTCGGGTTCAGGCGTGTTTTGTTCGTTGGCGGCGAGTTCTTCGGGCGGGTATTCGGTGGTAGTAAAAACGGTCCACAGAATGGCAGCCAAAAACACCACGGCGCCGGTGTAGAAGGCGATTTTAACGGTGGGAGGAATATGCCCCGGCGGAGCCGTGTTGGGCACATGGAACAGGTGTTCCAACGCCCAAGGCAAAAGCGAACCGATTACGGCTCCCAGTCCGATGAAAAAACTTTGGGCCAGAAATCCTTTGGTGCGTTGTTCGTCGCGCAAGTTGTCGGCCACAAAGGCCCGGAAGGGTTCCATGGACACGTTGATAGACAAATCCATAATCCACAGCAAAACGGCAGCCATCCATAGCGCCGTGGCATTGGGCATGGCCACCAAGGCCAGCGATGCCATCATGGCGCCGGCCAGGAAATAAGGACGCCGCCGGCCCAGCCGTGTCCATGTGCGGTCGCTCAGGTAACCGATCACCGGTTGCACCACCAGTCCGGTAAGTGGAGCCGCAATCCAAAGGATGGGAATTTGCTCGATTTTGGCGCCCAGGGTTTCGAAAATCCGGCTTACGTTGGCATTTTGCAGGGCAAAGCCGAACTGAATGCCCAAAAATCCTACACTCATGTGGAGGATTTGTCCGGTAGTAAGATATTTTTTTTCCATTCCGCACGATTTGATGCATCAAGACCGATGCGATTAAAAAACTACTTCGGACATAAATGTATTATGTCCGGTGTGCGGAACGTTTTCCTATGAAACCCGGTAACAAAGGTAAAAATTTTTTTGTAATCGGATTTCAGGCAATCGCGCCAGGGATGGGAGCGGTTATGAGCCGACGGGCTGCCCGCGCATTTTCCCGCGGGCGGAGGCCGACAGCGGGAGGCCCCACGCACCGCGGGGGCGCCGGAGGCGCCGAAATGCCGGTGCAGCCCGAGGCGAATTTAAGCGGACAGCCCGGCCCCGCCAAGTGAACGCGCCGCAGCGTGAACGAAGTGAAACGATGCGGCAGGCGTGAACTTGTGCGGGGAGGCGCCCTGAAAATACTACAACCTTTCCACCGGATAGGCACTCGTGGAACCGCGCACCACCAAGCCCGTGTCGATGATTTTGATCTGCGGTTTGGGCGGGAGTTCATCGGCCTCGATTTGCGCCAGCAACAACTCGGCCGCCGTTTGGCCCATGCGGAATCCGTGCTGCACCACCGTGCTTAGCCGTGGATAGGTGTGCCGGGCAATAATGCCGTCCGAAAAGCCGATCACCGCCAGCTCGGCAGGAATTTTCATGCCCGTTTCGTGGGCCAGGTTTAGCGCAATGGCCGCATATTGCTCGTTCACCGCAAAAATGCCGTCGGGTGGGGGAGTTTGCCGGAAAAGTCCACGGATTTGCTCCCCGAGCGGCCGGCGTTCGTCGATGCGAAGGATACGGTTTTCGTCCACCAGCAAACCATTGTCGTTCAACGCCTTGCGAAAACCCAACTCCCGCCGGTAGCCCACCAAAAGATATACGGGCGTGCTAATGAGCGCAAGCCGCCGTTTGCCCATGCGGAGCAAGTGTTCGGTGGCCCGCCGGCCGGCTTCGGTGTCGTCGATAATCACGGCGCTGACGGGCAGTTTTTCGGGATAGCGGTCGAAAAACACAAGCGGAAATCCCCGTTGAATCCAAGGCAAAAAATGACGGAAATCGCCCTTTTGGAGCGTTTCTTTGGCCAGTGTGAGGAGCACGCCGTCGGCATAGCCGTTGGCCAGCAGTTGCAGGTGTTCCCGTTCGGCCCGGCTTTCGTTGTTGGAGTGCGCAATGAGCACCCGGTAACCCGCCGCCTCGGCCACCTTTTGGATGCCGGTGATTACGCGCGAAAAAAAATAATGTCCCGTTTGCGGTACAATCACCCCGATGATGCCCGTGCGCCGGTGGCGCAGTCCCAGGGCCATCCGGTTGGGTTCGTATTGATGCAGGCGGCAGTATTCCAAAATCCGTTCACGCGTTCGCGGACTTATTTCGGGGCTGTTTTTCAGGGCTTTGGACACGGTGGACACCGACACGCCCAAGGCCTTGGCAATGCTTTTGAGGGTGGGTTTTTTCATGGTCATATTTTTTGGGGCGCCTGGCCGCCCCGCCCTCATTCATGCGAGCCGCACTGCTTCACGTTGTTTGCATTGCGGTGTATTCATGAGGCGGGACTCGCTACGCTCGCTCGGGTTCGGGCCGCCGCCGGCGGGCTGTCGCCCGCAGCATTTTTGCCTGCGGCAAAAATACCGGCGCCTGCGGCGCCGCGGCGGCGGCTCGGCAAGCGCTTCGGCCGGCGGAGCGTCCTCCCGCTTGCCGTTCCTCACGGCGTTGCAGCAAGCGTAAAATGTCGGAAAAGTTGCAGTTATTTTTGTCGAGAACAAAGCCGGCAGTCCCGAGGGCATAGCCGTAGCTATGTCAAGGGTTGCCAATGCCGTTATCGGCAAAAAGAACAAAACTTGGTGTGCATATTTTATGCTTGCTGCAACGCCCAGGCGGCCACCGGGCTATCCGCTTCAATGCGGCTCGGGCAAGGGCGGTTCGCTATGGCCGGCTGCGGTGTCTCCTCGGTGCCTCGGAGCCCCCTCGCCGGCAGCGAAACCATGCCCTTCCCCTTCGCCGCATTACCGCTCCTATCCCTGGCGCATTTTCTGTTCGTGCCGGTTTGTATGTTTTTCTTTTTTGGAATGAACGCTGGGTTTCGAAGCAAAATAAACAAAAAAATTTTGGTTACGAAAACGTTTTCGTAAGACAATTATGATATTGGTCAGTTTTTTTAAAAATAAATCCGGCTAACTTACAATTGACGTGCGGTCGAACGCTTTCCTTTGAAACCCACCGGCGTTTTTTTAACCGACACGAAAAACAAAATGATTATGAAAAAATCCAAACCGTTAGGCCTGTTGCTGGCATTGCTCCTCCCCTGGGGGCTCGCAGCCCAATGGGCCGTAGTGCGCGGAACGGTTACCGATGCCGAAACCGGCGACCCATTGCCGGGTGTCGAGGTGATGGTCAAAAACACCCGCCAAGGCACCGTAACCGACTTCGACGGAAAATACACCCTGCGCGATGTGCCTCGCCAAGCGGTGTTGATTTTTAAATACCTGGGCTACAAAACCCGCGAAATACCGGTTACCGGCCCGGTTATCAACTTGCGTATGCAACCGCAAGCCGAACAACTCAAAAAAGTGGTGGTCATCGGCTACGGAACGGCCAAAAAGGAAGACCTCACCGGTGCGGTGGACAAGCTTACGCCCAAAGATTTCGCCCAGGGCGAAGTTACCAGTGTGCAAAACCTGATCACCGGTAAGGTGGCCGGCGTTACCACCATTGCACCCTCGGGCGCGCCCGGCGAAGGGGCCAGCATCTATATTCGCGGCCTTAGTTCTTTGTCATTGACCAACGAACCCTTGTTTGTGGTCAATGGTATTCCGCTGGGCCGCGGCATAGGTGGCGAACGTAACCCGCTCAACGCCATCGACCCGAACGACATCGAAAGCATCGTGGTGCTCAAAGATGCCTCGGCCACGGCCATCTACGGTGCCCGGGCGGCCAACGGCGTGATTCTCATTACCACCAAAAAAGCCAAAGGCAAAGGTTTCCACTTCGATTATTCGATCAAATACACCGGTTCCATGCCCGTGTCCTTTGTGCCCGTGATGAACAGCTTGCAGTTCCGCCAATTAGTCAACGACACCGGCGATGCCCAGGCCATGGCGCTTTTGGGCGATGCCTCCACCGATTGGCAACGCGAAATTTTCCGCCCGGCCAACGGGGTGGATCATCATTTCAATGCCACGGGACGGCTATGGGGCGTTCCGGTGCGACTATCCTTAGGCCACTTGGATCACGACGGCATCCTGCGGAA
>JALVVJ010000014.1 GCA_027023475.1 Flavobacteriales bacterium | reverse complement strand
TACAATGCCGCCGGCAAACAACTCAAAATGGTGTTGAAAAGTCAGTTTCGCGATGTGGCCGCCAGCGGCGATGCCATGCTATATTCCGACTACCGCGCCCTGGTCTATAACGACACCCCGCCGGTGTATCCCTACATTGTTTCGGTTCACTACACCATCGAAACCCAAAACACGGCATTCATACCCGAATGGATGCCCGTGTCGGCTTATCATATCGGTTTGCTCCACAGCCGGTATGCGTTTTATTATCCGCCCGGTTTGAAGGTGCACCGCATTGAACGGAACCTGGAAAAATTTAATGTGCATAAAGGCAAACCCAAAAATCCCATTATTTACACCCTCGACCATGTGCCTCCGCTCATCCGCGAACCCTTGGCGCCGGCTTTGGATAAATCGGTGCCTTATGTACGGCTGGCCGTAAATAAATTCTACTTGGCCGGCATAAGCGGTAAAGCGGATAGCTGGCAGGAGCTCGGGCAGTGGATGTACAAACGGCTTTTGCAAGGCAAAGACCGCTTGAATCCCAAAACCGTTCAGGAAATCAAAAGTTTGGTTGCCGGTATTCAAGATCCGGTTCAAAAAGCCGAAAAAATCTATGAATACGTCCAAAACAAAACCCGCTATGTGGACGTGGCCATCGGCATCGGCGGGTGGATGCCCGTACCGGCCGAAGAAGTGGACCGCTTGGGCTATGGCGATTGCAAGGCCTTGACCAACTACACCAAAGCCCTTTTGGATGTGGCGGGCGTACCTTCCTACTACACGGTGGTGTATGCCGGCGACGAAAAAACCGACATCGAACCGCAAATGGTGGGCATTCAGGGCAATCACGCCTTTTTGTGTGTTCCCTACGGCAAGGATACCCTTTGGCTGGAATGTACCAATCAGAAATTACCCTTCGGCTATACGGGAAGTTTTACCGACGATCGGAATGTGTTTATGGTAACACCCCAAGGCGGGAAAATCATCCGTACACCCGCCTTGACGCCCGAACAAAATTTCCAAAAAACCATTGCGGAATACCATCTGGACGCCGGCGGAAATTTGACCGGAAAAATTTCCGTCGCGGCCTATGGCACCCAATACGGCCGGCTCCTTTTCCGCTACGACGGGCTGGACGATACCGACTTGCGCAAAAGTCTGCGAAAAGAATATGCCCATTTGCAAAACTTGCATTGGGATAAAATTAGAATGACCAACGACAAAAAGAACAAGGCCTACAAAGAAGAACTCGTCCTCAAAGCCGGGAATTATGCCATCCCTCAATCCGACGGCAGTCTGTTGTTCACCGTCAATGCTTTTAATCGCATTACTTATGTGCCGCCCCGCGTGATTGATCGCAAAACTCCTTTTGTCATCGAACGCGGTTACAAGGACGAAGACATCTACACCATCCACCTGCCCGATGGCTATAAGGCCGACGGTCTGCTTCCCGAAATAAACTATGATTCGGAATTCGGAACCTATACTATGAGTTTGAAACAAAAAGATGCAAATACCTTGATATATCATCGGATTTTTGTGCTGAAAAGCGGTACTTATCCACCCGAAAAATACCGCGATTACCGGAAGTTTCGTAAAAAAATCAAGAAATGGGAATTAAAGAAAATAATCATTCATAAATAAAAAACGATGAAAAAAATTTTGCTCCTTATCCTGTTGTTACCGGTTTGGCAGTGGATGCAGGGCCAAAACTACAAATTCGGAAAAGTCAGCGTTGCCGAACTCAAAGAAAAAAGCTGTCCCGGCGACCCGAGTGTTCCGGCAGCCGTATTGTATTCGGATGCCAACGTGTATATTGACGTAAGTTCCAAATACGGCTTTGTGCTGAAAAAGGAATATTTTGTAAGGCTAAAAATCTACAAAAAGGAAGGCTTTGATTATGCCACGGTGGAAATTCCGCTCTATTGGCATAATGCCACCCGCGAAAGTGTGGACGGGCTCAAAGCCGTTACCTACAATTTGGTAAGCGGTAAAATCCAAAAAACCAAACTGGACAACGCAAAGGTTTATTACGAGAAAACTTCGGATTATATCAAAACCAAAAAATTTACCTTACCTAACCTCAAACCCGGCTCGGTGGTCGAATGGAAATATACATTAACCAGTCCTTTTATCCGTTTTTCGGGCGAAGTGGATTTACAATACGATATTCCGGCCAACAAAATCCATGCCCTTATCAGCTATCCCGAATGGTTCAGAGTTCGCTACTTTTTGAAACGCGGAACGGATGTAAATCTGAAACAATATACGTCACGCCGTAAACTTTCGGGTTACATACAAAATGTCAGGGTTATCGAAGATGTGAATGAAAACGTATATGAAATCACGGCAACCGATGTGCCTGCCCTGCACGAAGAACCCTATGCCGGCAATATGGAAAATTTCCGATACGGCATCAAGTTCGAAGTGGCGGGTATCGAATACAAAAACAATGTCAAATATTTTTCGGTTACCTGGGACGATGTGGCAAAATATGCCTATACCCGGGCGTTCCGGGATGAACTGAACCGTAAAATGTATTTTAAAAAGGATTTGGATCAATTGCTTATAGGCACAAAAACGCTGGAAGACAAACTGAAAAAGATTTTCGAGTTTGCCAAACACAAAATCAAATCCAACGGACGCGACGGCTTTTTCCCCGACAAAGGTGTGGTAACGGCCTACGCCAAAGGTGCGGGTGATCCATCGGAAGTGAATTTGAACCTTATCAATATGCTTAATGCTGCCGGCATCAAGGCCTATCCCGTACTGGTCAGCACCATCGACAACGGTATTCCGCTGTTTCCTTCCACCCAGGCCTTTAACCATGTGATTGCCGGCGTGCCCACCAACCAAGGGCTTATCCTTTTGGATGCCACCGACCCTTACGCCAGCTTGCACGTATTGCCTACCAAAGATTTAAACTTTTTCGGTCTTTTGGTCGAAAATATCGACAAATCCATGAAAGTCGATCTTTTCCCCAAAACCGACAGCAAAGATTTGTATGATGTAAATGTCAGTTTCGACGGAACCGATTTTTCCGGCGTTTCCATCCGTAAAATGGATAATTATTTTGCCTACAAATACCGGAAAAAATTAGCCCAAAAACATACCGAAGAACGCAGCAAATGGCTACAAAATCAATATCCCGACCTGGACATTTTGAAATCCCGTTTCAACGGTTTGAGAAAACCTTATGCCATTGCCAGCGAAATGTTTCAGTTCGAAACCGATGCCTATGCCGAAGAAATCGGCGGTAAAACCTATATTTCTCCCCTTTTACATCTGCGTATGAAGAAAAATCCGTTTGCTTCGCCCGAACGTAAGTTTCCGGTGTTTTTCAACTTTCCGCGCAGTATAATCAAGACCGTAAACATCACCTTACCCCAAGGTGCCAAAGTGGTCAGTGTGCCCGGGGATGTCAAATTTGTTTTTGGCGACAATACGGGAATTTACCAATACAAGGTGATTCAAAACGGAAATAAAATCCAAATCCAAAGCATTTATCAAATGAGCGTTCCGGTGGTTCCGGCCAAAGATTACAAAGAACTACGGGAATTTTTCGACAAAATCGTAAAAAAACAAGCCGAAAAAATCGTTATTCAGCAGTAAAACTCAGGATTGACTTGTTTTGAAATAGGCCGACAGCGCTTGCTCTCCCGCCAGGCGGCCATAATCGATTAATGCCTGGGCCTTATGAAATGCAAAAGTGTCGGCCAGGTCGTACGGGATGCTAACGACAATATCAGGTTGATGATTTTCGATGATAGTCTGCGCCAAGCGGTGAATCATGGCATTGGCCGTATGTTTGAGTAGCGACAAATAGCCCACGCTCAGTTTTTGGCGTTTTTGCCGCCTTGAATCCTCCGAAAAACCCTTGGAAGGCCCGTAAAGATTCACAGCTACCAGAATGTCGGCCAGGGACCGGTCCACATGTGCTATGGGCACGGGATTGAGCACCCCGCCATCGACCAAAATCCTATTTCCTTGTTTGACCGGCTTGAAAACCGCCGGAATCGCCACCGAGGCCCGCACGGCTTCGTAATAACTTCCCGAACGGAAAACCACTTCACGCTCGTGTATCAAATCCGTAGCCACGGCCGCAAAAGGCAATGGCATAGCTTCGATGTCCATGTCGGGAATGATTTCACGCATTTTATTAAAAACCTTTTCTCCCTTGACCAAGCCGTCGGTGGTGATGGTAAAATCCATAAGTTCCCAAATTTTACGCTTGCTCATACCACGCACCCAATCGGCATACACATCCAATTTACCCATGGCGTAAACGCCGCCTATCAAGGCCCCTATCGATGACCCGCTTACTGCCATTATTTCCATTTCCGCATCCTCCAAAGCACGTATCACACCTATATGTGCCAATCCGCGGGCCCCGCCACTGGACAATACCAAAGCCACTTTGGTTTTCATAACCCTGAATTTTTAAAAATTAAAAGTACAACTATTTGGCCGCTCCTTAATAATCCGGTTTTGTAGGTGCAAAGGATTTACATCAAGGATTATTTGTAAAAAGGGAAGCCCGAAAAAACTTTCTCTTCAAATCTTTTTGTCTAAAAGAGAAATCGATTTTCCCGTCTTATAACCTTGAACATAAACATCTTATAATTCCATTGTCCTTTCTGTATGTAGATGCTGATTAGTTGTTTTCGAAAAATTTTTTACGCACACTATCGATGCTTTTGATGGTTTTTTCCAACCATAATTGATACAGGATGTTTTGTTCTTCGGGAGTCAAATGCCAGTCTACATC
>JALVVJ010000013.1 GCA_027023475.1 Flavobacteriales bacterium | reverse complement strand
CGGCGCCGCGTGAGGAACGGCCGACGGGAGCGTGCTCCGTCATCGCGAAGCGGCGGCCGATGCACCGAAGGTGCTCCGAACGTGTGCGAGCGAAGCGAGTCCCGCCTCATGAATGCGCCGCAATTTGAACGAAGTGAATAAGTGCGGCATGCATGAATGAGGGCGGGGCGGCGGGGTGCCCGAAAATAAAAAAACCGCCCTTCATGGAGCGGTTTTCCAAATACGCGGAAATTGCCCGGGCTTACAGCAAGGTTTCGAACACTTGCGTAACCTGCTCCCAATCCCGGGTTTGCGGATTTTTGCGCTTGGGATTGATGATTTTGAAACTTTTAATTAGCGCAATGGTGATTCCACCGGCTATGTTGGGTAATTCCTGTTCAATATCCTCGCCTATGGCTAAGGGCAGCGGCGGAAGGCCGGCAATGGTTTCCAGTATTTCCGACAGGTCGAGTTCCTCGTCCACACGGCGGAATTCCTCGATGTTGGTTTCCAAACCTTGCGTTATGGGCAAGTCGGTATACCACAACACGTCGCGCCCGTTGAGTTTGGCGCGTTCCATTCCGGTTTCGAGCAGGCGGTAAATGGCCCGGTTGATAAAATCGTTGAGTCGGACAATATCGTTTTTGTCCACGTCCATACTACCTACACTCCTAAACAGTTTTTCGAATTTTTTGATGCCTTGAACTTTCATGGTGATAATTGTTTTATTGTTCGGCTTTTGCTACTGCAACAATAATGCCCGTGCTCGTTTTATGCCAAAATGGCTGGATGCAGGGCGAGTAAATGGCCGGAATTTTTCGCATCTTTGCTCTTGAAACCAAGCACACGAATCTATGGCGGACGAAGTTTTGCACCGGGCATATTTGTCCTTGGGCTCCAACACGGGCGACAGGCGCGCCCTGCTGGAAAAGGCCTTGAAGGGCCTGGAACCGTTTGCCAACGTCCTGGCCCGTTCGTCCGTTTACCGCACGCAGGCCTGGGGCTTCGACGGAGCGGAATTCTACAATATGGTGGTGCTGGTGGAAACGGATTTGGAACCGGAAGCCCTTTTGGCGCGCATCAAAAGTTTGGAAGCCGACGCCGGACGCGCTCCCGAAACCGGAAAAGAAGCCACCTACGGCGACCGCCCTTTGGACATCGATATTTTGACCTACGACCACCGGGTGATCGAACGTGAGGATTTGCACATTCCGCATCCGCATTTGGCCCGGCGGCGTTTTGTGCTGGTGCCCTGGGCCGAATTGGCGCCCGATTTTCGCGTGCCCGGATGGGGCAAAAGCGTAGCGGAACTCCTAGCCGAAACCGATGATCGCAACGGCGTGGAACGCTTGGACGACGATTTCGGGGACTTTCCTTTTTCGTTCCTGACCATCGAAGGCAACATAGGGGCGGGAAAAACCACCCTGGCCCGGATGATGAGCAGGGATTTTAACGGAAAACTCATTCTGGAACGCTTTGAGGAAAATCCGTTCCTGCCCAAATTCTACGACGAACCTGAACGCTATGCTTTCCCGCTGGAAATGTCGTTCCTGGCCGACCGTTACCAACAACTGACCGACGAATTGTCCAAACCTGAGCTGTTTTCGGACGGATTGATTTCCGATTATTTTATCATTAAATCCTTGATTTTTGCGGGCGTTACACTCACCGACGACGAGTATGCACTTTACCGCAAGATTTTCAATTTTATGTATCGCGACCTGCGTAAACCCGACCTGTATGTTTACCTTTACCGCACGCCCGAAAATCTGTTGGAAAACATTGCCAAGCGTGGACGTGAATACGAGAAAAACATCACGGCGCATTATCTTTCGGATGTGCACAAGGCCTATATGCAATTTATGCAGGAACAAACCGATATGCCCGTGTTGATATTGGACGTTACGGGGGTGGATTTTGTCCGGCATCCCGAAAAATATCGCGAAATCGTCCAAAACATTTTGCGTTTCCCGCAAACGGGCAAGCCAATGGCTCAACAAAAAATATTGCCTTGAACCCGAAAATTTTACATCTGGAAACGTCCACCAAAAACTGTTCGGTGGCCCTGTCCGAAGGAGGCCGGCTTGTGGATGTAAAAGAACAAGCCACGCCGCAGTATTCGCACGCCGAAACCTTGCACGTTTTTATCGACGAGATAATGCAGCGCAACCGACGGGATTTGCACCAACTGGATGCCGTGGCCGTAAGCGAAGGGCCGGGTTCCTATACGGGATTGCGCATCGGCGTGTCGGCAGCCAAGGGTTTGGCCTACACTTTGAACATTCCGCTGATTACGGTGCCCACATTGGAAATTATAGCCCGCGGTGTGCAAGCCAACGATGGGGTTATCATTCCGCTGATCGATGCACGACGCATGGAAGTTTATACGGCAGTTTACGAGCTCCGATACCGGCCGCTCACACCGGTGGAAGCCCTGATATTGGATGAAAATAGTTTTTCCGTTTGGTTGGAACAAGGCCCCGTGTATTTTGCCGGCGATGCCTTGGCCAAAACCAGGGAGATTATCCGGCATCCGAACGCTGTGTTTACCGGTGTCGCTTATCCTTCGGCCCGGTGGATGGTGGAACCGGCCTTTCATAAGTTCCGGCAAAAAGATTTTGCCGACACGGCCTATTTCGAGCCCTTTTATTTGAAAGATTTTATTGTAACACGCAAGAAAAAACCCTTGCTATGATCATCGACACCCATACGCATTTGTTTGTCGAGCAGTTCGATGCCGACCGCGAGCAGGTTATCCGCCGTGCGTTGGACGAGGATGTGGAAAAATTTATCCTGCCCAATATCGATGACGAAAGCATTGGCCGTTTGCTGCACATGGTGGAGGAATATCCCGAACGTATGTTTCCGCTGATGGGTTTGCATCCCACTTCGGTAGATGAGCAGTGGAAAGCGCGTTTGAAAGTCGTGGAACGGGCCCTCACGGAAAACAAATACTACGGCATAGGCGAAATAGGGATTGATTTGTATTGGGACAAAACCTACGCCAAGGAACAAGAGGAAGTTTTTCGCACCCAACTTCGTTGGGCCAAGGAAACGGGGCTTCCGGTGAGCATTCATATCCGCGAATCGTTCGAGCCGGTGCTGCGCATTGTGCGTCAGGAGCAGGACGGACGTTTGCGCGGTGTGTTTCATTGTTTTACGGGCACCTATGAGCAGGCCCTGGAAGCCATTGACCTGAATATGTGGCTGGGCATCGGTGGCGTGGTAACTTTCAAAAACGGAAAAATCGACCGTTTTTTGGAAAAAATTCCCATTGACCGAATCGTAGTGGAAACCGATGCACCGTGGCTTACGCCGGCACCTTTTCGCGGCAAACGGAACGAACCGGCCTACCTGAAATACATTGTGGCCAAATTGGCAGAGATTTACGGCACCACGCCCGGCGAAATTGCCTGCATCACCACGCACAACGCTATGGATGTTTTTCCGGTGGATTAAAAAATAAATACTTCCCTTAAACGTTATTAACGGCGAATGGAAAAATTGCCCGTTCGGGCTATTTTTTGTAAATTTGTTTATTCAAATTATCTTAATCCATGAAGGATCGCAGATTTCTTATCGCATCCACGGGCTTTGTGCCCTATCTTGACCATTATCCGTATATGGAATTGGCCTTCCGTTTGGCCAAAAGCTTGCACATGGCAGGCGCACAGGTTCGTATGTTTATGCCCAAATTCGGCGTTATTAACGAACGCAAGCTCCAACTTCACGAAGTTATCCGGCTATCGGGTGTGAATATTGTAGTGGACGACGAGGATATTCCCCTGACCATCAAGGTGTCGTCCATCCCCAAAGAGCGCATGCAGGTTTATTTTATCGACAGCTTGGAAAGTTTTCACGGCAAAATGGTTTGGAAGGACGAAGACGGAAATTTGCGCCCGGATTTGACCGATTTTATGCTCTTTTTTGCCAAAAGCACGGTGGAGACGGCCAAGAAACTCAATTGGAATGCCGATTATGTAATCAATTTGGGCTGGTTTACATCGTTTTTGCCTTTGTATTTAAAAACCTATTACAAGGACGAGCCCTTGCTTTCGCATACCGAAACCGTTCATATTTTGGTCAATGACGAGCCCTACGAGGGAGAATTGCCCGTTGATCCCGAGAAAAAATTTAATTTCGACGATATTTTGCCCGAAGAATACCAATATTATTTACCCTCCGAACGGATTAACCTTTTCAAGGGAGCTTCGCAATATGCCGATTTGTTGATCAACGGTGAAGAGGATTTGGAACCCGAATTGAAAAAAATATTTGATAGCGGAACTCAACTCAAAGGCAAGGTAAACCTGTCGATGCTTCAAGAAAATCCGCGTATCTTTGGCGAAATTATGAAACAATTTCAAACCCTGGGACACAATGATTAAACGCTTCATATTGTTTTTTACGGTCGCCGTAGCTTTGACGGCCTGCAAAAAAGAATTCAGCGAGGTTGGTGCCGATTTGACCAACCCGTCTTTTTATAGGTTCGAAATGTATTCGGCGCCCAACATCAAATTTTACAGCCATCCCGTTGACAGGGTCAAGGCCGTGGGCCAATCGCTTGTGGCCATTGGAGTTTACAAACACCCGGCTTTCGGAAAAACCGAGGCGGATGTAAAAATTACTTTCAAAACCTCCGAAGGTTTTTCGAGCGAGCATTTTATGAACGCCGATTCTATTCTGTATGTGCAATTGCGCATTCCTTTTTTTTCAAAAAAAGATGAGGAGCATAGCACCGACGACCTTCCTGTTTACAAGGTGGACAGCGTATTCGGTTCGGGGCCTATAAAATTAGAGGCCTACTACAATAATTATTACCTGTTTCCTTATGACCCGAATACGGGTTTTATGACGCACCGGCAATATTATTCCGATTTTAATTTTATGCAGCATAATACGGATTTGCTGTATCAAAACAATCATTTTGTGCCCGATTTGGCCTTTTTTGTGGATACGATTCCCTTGAATATTGCCCTCGATAATGATGTGGACATTCCCGAAGAAGTAAAAACGGGCTTGCGCAAGGATACGATAGGGCCGCAGTTTTACATTAATTTGGACACAACCTTTTTCAGACATAAAATTTTTGACAAAGCCGGTCAGCCGCAACTGACCGACCAAAATTTGTTCGATACCTATTTTCGCGGTTTATATATCCATACCGAAGCCGTGGGTTCGGCAGGTGGAATGATGCTTTTGGACGGATCTAAGGTTTATTTGATTTTGGCATACCGCTATTCATTTATCAATAATAACGGCACCCCGGACGACACAACGGATGATTATGTTGATCACGGATACGAAAAAATTCTGTTGTTTGGTCAAATGAAGGTCAATATTTATCGCAATGATTTTTATCCGGGTGTGCAGCAGGCCATTACTTCGGCCGACCCGCAGACGGGGCAGGAAAAGGTTTATCTCAAAGGCGACGCCGGAAGTATGGGGATGCTTCAACTTTTCGGCACCCAAGAACTGTATGAATTAAGAAACAATGATTGGATCATCAATCAGGCCAATCTCCGTTTTTATGTGGACGAAACCGAAATGCACGATGTGCCGGATGCGCAACATCCCAAAATGTTGTTTCTTTACAAATACGATTACCGCCAACCCGTTTCAGATTTGAATCCACAATTGGAAACCGGACAAAACCTGGATATGTCTAAGGTGGTGGAAGTTTACGATGGAACTTTGCAAGAAGACACCGCTACACATCAAAAGTATTACAACATCAACATTACGCGCACGGTTAAAGAAATTTTACGCAAGGACTCGGCCAATGTGCGCTTTGGTGTTCGTGTTACCAACGATCTGGCCGGATTTTTGAACGGGATTAATCTCTTGGAAGATCCGGATGCAAGTATTCCTTTCGGTACGGTGCTTAAAGGAAACCTGGCTGCCGATCATCCGGTGGAATTGCGCATTTATTATACCAAACCGCAAGACAATCAATAGGATTTAATACGACGCAAAATTTCTTCGGAAAGTTCATAAACCTTTTGCGGGTCGGGTTTTGGGGCCGAAAGCGCAGCCACGTAATCGTTAAGGATGCGGAAAAAACGTTCTTGTTCCGAGGATTTGACCGAACGGTTTGTAAGGATTTTGGGCAAATTCTGAATGCCGGTTTTATAGGATTCCAGTTCCACATCCAACCATTTGGCGTAAAGTGAACCGGAATATTTTTGTTTGAGGATAAATAACAAGGCAACAAATCGCGTTCGATACCGGAAATCGTTCAATGGATCGGCATTCGAGGCGGTTTTTAACTGATTTTGCCATTCCACCAATAGCCGGTTCATATTGTTGAGATGCTCAAAAATACGTTGTTCGGTTTTGGAAGTGGGTGAATGCACACAACGGTTACGGATATTATACCAATAACCGGATATTTTTTTCCATCGTTGTAGATATTCGGGATGTTTTACGGCATAGCGTTCCAATACAATCAAGTCGTTTTCGGCCAAAGCCAAACTGTTATCCAAACGTTGGGAGGTGCCCAGAGGATCCACACCTTGCATATAGTAAAAATAGTGTGTGGCCGCATCAATGGCATGCAAGCTCATTTTATTCATATAAGTAGTGGCTTCCGCATCCGATATACCCGACTGCTGTGCTTGAAGAGAAAACACAAGCATCATTATCGCCCAAAATCCGGTAAACCGTCTTATATCCATTGGCTCGTTTTAAAGACCAGCTCGAAAAGCCGATCGTATTTTGCGTCAAATTTAAGAAAAGGTGTGTAAATCATTAAGGGGTCGTAGTTGCGTTCTTCGGCCTGCTTGAAAAACAATAAATCCGATAACAAGAGATTCGTTTGCCGGCGAAGAACTCCTTTTTTGCCCACTTGCTTGCGTAGTTTGAGCAGCGTATTAACCGGCGCATTCCATTTGCCGGATGCGTCCTTGTAGTTCTTCTCATAGGCCAGTTTTTTGCCGGAACGTCTAAGAACATAGGCGGAAAAACTTCGTTGGGTGTCGATATAAATACCGAGTAACCGCGAAAGATTATCCAGATTTTCCTGGGTAAATCCCAGTAATAATTCCAAATGCGATTTTAGCGAATCATATGATGCGTTCACCGCTTTGGTCAGTTTATAAATGTCTTTGACGTTTTTTCCATGTTCCAAAAATCCGTTGACCGTAGCTATCCAATGCTCGGCGCGGGATTTCCATTTTTTGAACAACCGGACCAGTTGCGGATCATTTTCGGGCACCCGGCTGATGATGCGGTCGCTCAAATCCTGGAAGCGGTGAAGGTCGGTCATCAATTTTTTTCGCGATTGTGCAGGTTGGATATCGTTGTCCACCAAAACAACATCGGTCAATATGCGTTCGGTTAGGATGCGCGATTGCAGAGTCATTCGATACAAATCGGTCAGTTGCCCGGCATCGTATTGGGCCGATACGCCAAAAGGCATCATAATCAATACGGCAAGGATAAATACCAAACGGAATTTCATTCGGCCATCAGTTTTTGAGCTAAACGTTTTGTGTGAAAGTCGATTGAATTGGCCGTGGCAAACAAGCTGCGTTCGGCCGAAAAAAGTGCGTTGGATGTATTGTAACGGAAATATTTCCAATCGTTCAACAGCCGCGCCATTTCATCCGAGGTGCGTGGATTGCGGGCATACTTGTTTCGAATGGCATAACGTAGAAGACGCTCCACACGGTCGATGTTTTGTTCAAACAAACTGTGCAAACTGCGTGCCATATCGTATTTGCGCGTCAAAAATCCGATATTGGTCAAGTAAACGGATTTGCAAAAAGTATATTGTTTTTTCAGGTCCAAATGCTGTTTGTCGTTCAATCCGTATTTATCTTCGTATTTATTCAAAATCACCCCCAACAAATTATCCATCGTCATACTATCGTAGTAAAAGCGGGCATAGTTTTTTTTGGTCAATATGTCCAGGATATGAAAACGCATATTGTTCCAAACGTCGGTCAGGCGGTCCAATTCGGCCTGGTATGTGGCATCGGTCAATACTTGATGTAAATACGTAATATTGTTCTCGAAAATCGTAATGGCTTCGGCCAAATCGGGTTGGATAAGTTCAAAATCGGGATGATAAATTTCGTAAAGTTTATCACGGGCAATCCGGTAGGAAGCCACCTGCATTTTGAGCATGGCCTCATAGATTTTCATTTGCCGGTCGCCGGCAGGATTTCCGGTGGCGGAGAAGCCCGTACGCAAGGAAATAAGCACCAGAAAAAAAAGAAGTATTTTTTTCATAAACCGTTTTTTCAGGTAATAACAAAGATAGGCATAATCTTTTTTTCTTTTTCATGCAGTTGATACAAATACAATGCCACGGATAAATAATCCTGCGAAAACCCTTAATTTTGTTGTATGTCCGACGTCACGCACATAGCCCGGGAACAAGCCCGGTTACTTCCCGCTCAACCCGGTGTTTACCGCTTTTACGATGCCGGCGGACGCATTATTTACGTGGGCAAGGCAAAAAATTTGCGCAAACGCGTTCTTTCCTATTTTTCCAAGGCCCCCAGCGGCAAGCATGCCTTGCTGATGAAACATTTGGCCCGCATCGACCATATTGTAACGACCAACGAAACCGAAGCTTTTTTGTTGGAAAATATTCAAATCAAGCAGCATAAACCCAAATACAATATTCTGCTCAAAGACGACAAAACCTATCCTTGGATTGTCATTCGCAAAGAAGATTTCCCGCGGGTGGAACTCACCCGCCGTCCCGAAAAAGACCGTGGCGAATATTTCGGGCCCTATCCGTCGGTGCGCACCGCACGGGTGCTTTTGGAATTGATACACGACAGTTACCCGCTGCGCACCTGCTCGTTGGATCTTTCAGCCCGGAAGATTGCCAATGGACATTACAAAGTTTGCCTCGAATACCACCTGGGCCGGTGCAAAGCGCCGTGCACCGGCCAGCAAACACCGGATGAATACGAATCCTACATTAAAGACGTGCGCCAAATGCTACGCGGCAACTTCCGGCCGGCCTTAAAGCGGCTCGAAGCCCGAATGCACGAAGCCGCCCGACGGCTCGAATTCGAAAAGGCCCACAGTTTCAAGGAAAAACTGGATGCCTTGCGGAATTATCAATCCCGTTCCACCGTGGTGAATCCCCGGTTGGGCAATTTGGCCGTTTTCGGCATGGTGGAAGATACCCGTGCGGCCTACGTCAATTTTATGGAAGTGGCCAATGGCGCCGTTATTCGGGCCCGCAACTTGGAAATCCGTAAACGGATGGACGAAAGCCCCGCCGAACTCCTGGGCTGGGCCATCGGTGAGATTTTTTCCCAAATCGATGTGCAAGCACGCGAAATGGTATTGCCCATGCCGGTGAAAATTCCCTTGCAACTCAAACAAACCATTCCCCGGCGCGGCGACAAACGTAAACTGCTGGAAATGTCGGAACAAAACGCCCGCTATTTTCGCTTGGAAAAACACAAGCAACTACAAATCACCGACCCCGAAGCGCATACCCGCCGGATGCTAACGCAGATGCAGTCCGATTTGAACCTGAACCATTTGCCGGAGCATATCGAATGTTTTGACATTTCGCACACCCAAGGTGTGGAAAAAACCGCTTCCTGTGTGGTGTTTCGCAACCTCAAACCCGCCAAAAAAGATTACCGCCACTATACGGTGCGCACGGTGGAAGGCATTGACGACTATGCGTCGATGCGCGAGGTGGTTTTCCGCCGCTACAAGCGCCTGATGGACGAAGGGCAAGCACTCCCCCAACTGGTGGTTATCGACGGCGGTAAGGGCCAACTCAATGCCGCCATGGAAAGTTTGCGCGCCCTGGGCTTGCAGGATCGTATGGCCGTGATCGGTATTGCCAAACGGCTCGAAGAAATTTACCGTCCCGGCGATCCGGTGCCTTTGTATTTGGACAAACGCTCCGAAACGCTCAAAGTGATTCAGCATATTCGCAACGAAGCCCACCGTTTCGGACTCCGGCTGCACCGCAAACGCCGTAGCAAAACCGGCCTGCACTCTTCCCTGACCGACATTCCCGGCATAGGCGAAAAAACGGCCGTCAAACTGCTGCGCCATTTCAAGAGCATCAAACGAATACGCGAAGCGGACTTCGACGATGTGGCACGCGTAGCGGGCAAGGCGGCGGCCCGGCGTATCCGTGCATATTTCGACGGGCGGGAGTAAAAAGAATAAGGCAAAAACCGGCATAATCGGAACAGACTTTTTTGTTTTTTTAGGGCGCCCCGCCGCTCACGTTCGTGGCGCCTACGGCGCATTGGCAGGCGCTTCGGGACGACAGAGCGCCCTCCCGCCTGCCGCCACTCACGTGGCGCCGGCCGGGCTGTCCGCTCAAATGCGCAGGCGGCCCGCTCTTGCCCTGCAAGCGTGCCGAACGTGGCTCCCCACTGGTCGCCCCGTTGCCACGGCAGGCCTACGGCGCGCCGCCCTCGCATAACCGCTCCCATCCCTGGCGCGTTTGGCGCGCGATAAATCGCGCTTGAATAATGAACATCAAACAGATGATTAACGATTTGTGGTTTACCTTCTCCTACTGAAAATATTGAAGGAAGGTGTCATTTCGATGGAGTGCCCGAAGGGCGCGACTGAGAAATCTCAATACGGAAGAGGTTTAAAAACCCGAGACTTTTTTCCGACCTTCGGTGCAGGACAAGCTGCCGCTGGGCTGCGGCTTTCTTTTCCGCGCGATAAATCGCGCGGCTACATGGGGCATCCGGTTTCGGTTGAAACATCCGGGTTTATGGATATTCCACTACTGTAAATATAGAAGGCGAAACCGCGTGCGGGTTCGCCGGTTCCCGAAGAGACCGAAGGGCTCTGAGGGCCGCAAGGAGACACCGCAGGTGGCTCCGCAGCGTGTGAAGGGAGACCAACGCGAAGCCATAGGCGAAGCGTGCCGGCTCCCGGAACTTGTCCCGCACATTGCGTAGCAATGTCGGGAGCCGCGAAGCAAGACAAGGCGCGGTCATTGCCGCTGGCCCAAGGAAGCCGCCGGCTTGTGGAGCCGCGTAGGAGACGCCCCGGCGGCTCCGAAGCGCCCTGCAAGTCGCATCCAATCGATGACAATGGTCAATGCAGGTTGCGCAAAATTCCGTATTTTCGCTTTAAAACGCGAAATCCTATGCCACTGTATAAACTCAAACTGCCTCACATGGGCGAAGGCGTCATTGAAGCAACGCTGACCACCTGGCTCAAAAACGTGGGCGACCGCATCGAAGAAGACGAAGCTGTGTTCGAAGTGGCCACCGACAAGGTGGACTCCGAAGTGCCATCCGAAGTGGCCGGCGTGCTCAAAGAAAAATTGTTCAACGAAGGCGATGTGGTCAAAATCGGTGAGCCCGTGGCCATTATCGAAACCGATGCCGAACTGCCCGAAGATGACGACGATTTGGCCCTGCTGGGCGTTAAACAAACCGAAGAAAAAGCCGCTGAAACCATCGAAGCGGCGGCCCGGACGGTTTCTTCGGAAGCACCGGTTTCCCACGGTGAGCGGTTTTATTCGCCTCTGGTTCGCAATATTGCCCGCGTAGAGGGTATTGCTCAGGCGGAATTGGACAGTATTCCCGGCACAGGGCATAAGGGCCGTGTAACCAAAGACGATATTTTGGCCTATGTGGAACGCAAGCGCCGTGGCGGAACAGTTGCTCCGGCAAGCTCGGCACCTGCGCCCGAACCTGCACCTGCCTCTTCGCCCCAAGCCGGCGTGTCCGCCAAGCCGCCTAAACCGGCCCCGGCGCCCCCTGCGCCCGAAGGTGAAAGCGCTGCCGACTATGCGCCGCAAAACAAAAAAATCATCATCGAACCGGGCGACGAAATCATCCGTATGGACCGCATGCGTAAGCTCATTGCCCAACACATGGTGGAGTCCAAACACACCTCGCCCCACGTGCAGTCGTTTGTAGAGGCCGACGTAAGCCACATCGTGCAATGGCGCAACCGCATCAAAGACGAATTTCTACGTCGCGAAGGTGAAAAAATCACCTTTACACCCGTGTTTATCTACTACTTGGTGCAAACCATCAAGGAATTTCCGATGATCAATGTGCAGGTGGACGGTGATAACATTATTCGCAAAAAACATATCAACATTGGCATGGCCGTAGCCCTGCCTTCGGGCAATTTGATTGTGCCCGTCATCAAAGATGCCGACCAATACAGCTTGACCGGATTGGTCAAAAAGGTGAACGACTTGGCCCGCCGGGCCCGTGAAAACGCCCTGCAACCCGACGAAGTGGTGGGCGGTACCTATTCGATTACCAACATCGGAACCTTTGGCAACATTGCCGGCACGGCCATTATTCCGCAACCCCAAGTGGCCATTATGGCCGTGGGCGCCATCAGGAAAATGCCTGCGGTGATCGAAACACCCGAAGGAGATTTTATAGGCATACGGCACAAAATGATTTTGTCGCACAGCTACGACCATCGCGTGGTGGACGGCATGCTGGGCGGTATGTTCGTCAAGCGCTTTGCCGAACATTTGGAAAACTTCGACCCTAACACGCCGATTTAAGCATGACGCCGGACAGGAACGAACCCAAACGCATTTTAATCACGGGCGCATCGTCCGGTATGGGCAAAGCCATGGCCTTTCACTTGCACGAAAAGGGTTACAGGGTTTACGGAACTTCGCGCCGCGATCCCGAAAAATTCAGTGATTGGCCTTTCGGGATGTTGCGGCTGGATTTGGAAGACTCTTTGAGTGTAAAAAAATTACGGGACGAATACCGGCTTGTGGAAAGTCGCTTGGATGTGTTGATCAACAATGCCGGACGTGGCATGATAGGCCCGGTGGCCGGAATAGATGAATCTACCTACCGGGATTTGTTCCAAACCAATGTGTTCGGCCCCATGGAATTGATACGGCAGTTTTTGCCGCAACTGATGGCGTCCAAGGGGTTGATTATCAACATTACCTCCATTGCCGGCTTTGCGGGTTTGCCCTATCGCGGCGCCTATTCGGCGTCGAAAGCGGCCTTGATTATGCTTACCCAAGCATTGCGCTTGGAATTGCACGGCACGGGCGTTAGGGTGGTGGATGTGGCGCCGGGCGATTTCCGCACCGCCATTGCCGGAAACCGGTTTTATGTGGAAAACGACCCCGAGTCGCCTTTCTTCGAAACCTATGAACGGGTTTTGAAGGAAATCGATAACGAGGTGGACAAAGGTTTGGAACCCGAAGTGATGGCGCAGGTGATCGAAAAAATCCTTAACACGCCCAATCCCAAGCCGCAATACCGTGTGGGTCCGTTTGTTCAACGCATCTTCCCCACGCTCAAAGCCCTGATACCCCAACGAACAATGGAAAAAATATTTTTGAAAAAATACGGATTGAAATAATTGTTTACCTAAAACTTTGACTATGAAATTTTTTATCGATACTGCCAATTTGGACGAGATACGTCAAGCCCGGGAATTGGGTGTATTGGACGGCGTTACCACCAACCCTTCGTTGATGGCCCGCGAGGGCATTGCCGGCAAAAATGCCATTATGGGTCACTATGCCCGCATCGCCGAAATGGTTCCCGGCGATGTAAGTGCCGAAGTCATTGCCACCGACCTCGAAGGTATGCTCCGCGAAGCGCACGAACTGGCCGAAATTGCACCCAACATAGTGGTAAAAATACCTATGATTGCCGAAGGCCTTCGGGCGATCAAACAACTAACGGCCGAGGGCATTAAAACCAATTGCACGCTCGTATTTTCACCCGGACAAGCCCTGTTGGCCGCCAAAGCGGGCGCTACTTATGTTTCGCCCTTTATCGGCCGTTTGGACGACATAGCCACCGACGGCATGCAACTGATAGCCGACATCCGGTTGATTTATGACAACTACGGATATCCCACGCAAATTTTGGCCGCCAGCATCCGCCACACCATGCACATCATTGAAAGTGCACGCATAGGTGCCGATGTGGTAACAACGCCTTTGAAACCCTTGCTCAATTTGCTCCACCATCCGCTGACCGACCGTGGTTTGGAAAAATTTTTGGCAGATTACAAACGGTTGAACGGGTAGGATAAGTTTGGAAAGTCCAAAATCGATAAGGTTTTGCGTTCGGGATAAATAAATCTAATGTTTTGGCATTAGGGAAGTCCATGTTTGATTTCTATTATTCCCAATCCCCGCGCTTTTTTGTAATTTTAAAAGTCAAAAAAACGATATTATGGCCAATTGGGAAATGCAAAACCTTATTGCCGGCCGGCTAACGGATGCGCCGCAACGGGCCCAAATTCACGATAAATATTCGGGCGAGCTTATCGGGAGTATGCCCTTGGCTACCGACAAGCATTGGGAAACGGCCATGACTTCGGCCGTTCGGGCCTTTGAACGTTTCAGGGATTTTTCGGCCGAACGCCGGGCCGGAATTTTGCAAGCGCTTTACGATGGCATTTCCGCACGGGAAAACGAATTTATCCGACTCATTGTAGCCGAAGCGGGAAAACCCGTGGGCTATGCCCGCAGCGAGGTTCGACGTGCATTGGACAACTTGTCCACCGGCATACGGGCCACTTTGGATTATGCCGGCCGCATGGTTCCCATGGATTACTTGAATGGCAAGGGTAAAACCGCCTACACCTTGCGCATACCCTACGGGCCTGTGTTGGGCATTTCGCCTTTCAATTTTCCGCTCAATTTGGCCTTGCACAAGATTATTCCGGCGGTGGCCACGGGAAGTCCGGTGCTCATCAAACCCGCTCCGCAAACGCCACTGACCATGGGTTTGGTGGCGCGTATTTTGGCCGATGCCGACGTGCCCGAGGGTTTGGTGCAAATCGTTTTCGGCACCAACAAGCAAGCCGAGCGCGCCGTTCGCGACAGGCGCTTTGCCGTGCTCTCCTTCACCGGAAGCGACCGTGTGGGTTGGCATTTGAAAAACATTTCACCCGCCCGCAAGGTATTTTTGGAAATGGGTGGTAATGCCGCCGCCGTGGTGGACGATACGGCCGAAGTGGAACGGGCGGCCAAAAAATTGGCTTACGGCAGTTTTCTGTATGCCGGCCAAATTTGTATTTCGGTGCAGCGGATTTATGTATTCCGTAGCGTTTTCGACATTTTCACCGAACGTTTCTTGGCCGAAACCGCCCGCTTGCAAACAGGCGACCCTACGGACGAACAAACCACCGCAGGGCCGATGATTTCGGCCAAGGAAATGCAACGAATCGATACTTGGGTAAAAAGGGCCGTAAAAAACGGCGCCCGGCTGCTGGCAGGCGGGAAAATATTGGATGCATCCCATAATCTTTATGCGCCCACAGTGCTTACGGATGTGCGTCCCGGTATGGAAGTGCTCGACAATGAGGCCTTTGCGCCCGTGGTGAACATTTTACCGGTGGATGATATAAATGCAGCCATTGCCCAAGTGAACCGCTCACGCTACGGTTTGCAGGCGGGGCTGTATTCCGATAGCTATCAAAATATCAGGCGTTTTATCCAAGGAGTCGAAACAGGCGGAGTTATCATCAACGACATTCCCGGCTTCCGCATCGACGGTATGCCTTATGGCGGCGTCAAAGACAGCGGATTGGGTCGCGAAGGTGGCCGTTGGGCTTTGGATGAATATACCCAACCCAAATTGGTGGTGTTGTCGTGATTTGATGAATTTAATCCAACTTAAAAACCGTTTGCTTGTGCTCGCGGTCCAAAATTTCCGATTGTTTGGTTTTGCCCGTTAGTAAATGCACCAAATTTTGCTGGTCACGATAGATTTCCGTCAGCCAAGTGTTGTAAACGGTCAACCGTCGTGCTTGTTGGGGTAGGGGATTGCTTTCCATCACCAAAACTAATTGGTCGTTTTCAAAGGTAAAACCTAAGTATTTGTAATTTAATATTTTGCTGTCGGATTTCAGGCGAAAATGTTCGTGCAGGTATGCATCCAAAAATTTCCTCGCCTGCTCGTTCGGTTTGTCCCAATCGATCCGGTATCCGTAATTTTTTTCCAATGCCAAGGCCACATCATCGGGAAAAGTATGTAACTCGATTTCCAAATGCCGGTTTTCGGTATTGAAATGTATTACCGTAACACTTACGTAATACTTATGCATTGCTACATTAATCAAGGGCATTACGGCCCACCAAAGTGCTATGGCCAATCGAAACATTTCCTTATATTTGTTGCATCAAAAATACAATAATTGTTCCGAAATAAAGATTGGTATGATTTTTGCTTTTTCTTGAATTCAATAAATAACGTTAATGAAAAAAATTATTTTTTACAGCATAACCGGTTTTTTTATTGCCTTGATGTTTACTGGGTGCGACAAAAAACTTGATGTGATCGAGGGCACTCCCGAATATATCATAGGCGAATGGCAATTGGAACGCATCACCGTTAGTGGAATGGATTATCCGGTCAATGATTGTATGAAGCGTTCGCGTATGTATTTTTCTTCCAACCACGATGCGCGGGACAAGTATTACACCATTTACCAAAGCACGGGTCTGTGCACACTTCATTTGGAACATACGGGCCACTGGGAATTTGAAGGCGGAAAATTCTATATGATTGTTGAAACCGAAGGAAACACCACATTGAGCAACCCCCGTCGTATCGAAATTCATTTTACCGATACCGAACACGCCTATGTGGAGCAAAGTTATAACGGATATTTCGGCACTTTTTATTTTAAGAAATTGGATGACGACGACGATGATTGATTTTATTAAGTAAAATTCCATACCTTTGTTGCGAAAATATCGAAGGGGTGCTCCCTGGTGGGGGCTGAGATCATACCCTTGGAACCTGGGCGGGTAATGCCGCCGAGGGATCGAGCCAAAGACGTGTGATCGCCCTTCGCAAAGTGTAAAACGATGCGAAGATTTTTTTTATTGATTTTTTTGTGGAGCCAATTATTGGCAGCCCAAGTGGAAAATCACCGGTTGAGTGGAATTGTAACCTACGAGGGAAATCCCGTTGGCGGAGCCCGGTTACGCATTACGGAAACCGGTAATGAACAAATTACCGGTCGCTATGGACATTTCCGGTTCCAACTCCCGGCCGGAACCTATCATTTATCCGTATCCTACAAGGATATAAAACTCAACCGGAAAATCACACTCGACCGTGATGTATATTTGACACTGGAACTTCATCCCGCCACCGAACAGCTTCAAGCCATAACGGTGAACCTGTCGCGGGCAGGAGACCAAACGCCCGTGTCCAAGGATAATTTGACACGCGAACAAATCCGCCGGCGTTTGGATGCCCAAGATGTGCCCTATGTGTTGGAGGATTTACCTTCGGTGGTTAGTTTTTCCGATGCCGGCAACGGGGTGGGCTACACGGGCATCCGCATCCGGGGCATCAGTCCGCAGCAAATCAATGTGAGCTTGAACGGCATTCCGCTCAACGATCCCGAAAGCCAATCGGTGTATTGGGTGGACATTCCCGATTTCCTGACCTCGGTGCGTTCGGTGCAGGTGCAACGGGGCATCGGAACATCCAATTTCGGAACGGGAGCTTTTGGTGCCAACATCGATTTGCAAACCGAAACTTTTTCGGCCAAGCCCTATTTCCGCTTTTCGTCCGTGCTGGGTTCCTTTAACACGGCTAAGGTGTCTTTGGCCGGTTCAACGGGCTTGCTGGGCAAGCATTTTTCGGTGGTGGCCCGTTGGTCGGGCATACGTTCCGACGGCTACGTGGACCGTGCCTTTTCGCAGATGCGGTCGCATTATTTGGCTGCTACATACCGCGCCGGACATCACCGGCTGAGTTTGATTCATTTCGGCGGCCACGAACGCACCTATCAGGCCTGGTATGGCGTGGATTGGGAAACCTTCCGAACCAACCCGACCTTCAATTTTGCCGGGGCCATTTACGACGACCAATGGAACGTGGTGGATTACTACAAAGACCAAGTGGACGACTACACGCAAAATCATTATCAACTCCATTACTCCTTCCGCCCTTCGGCCGGGGTGCAATACCGGCTGACCGCCCACTACACCAAGGGCTATGGATACTACGAACAATACAAACAAGACCAATCATTCGACAAATACGGCCTGGCCCCCTTGGTTTTCGGCACCGACACCATTCGCCATACCGATTTGATCCGCCGTAAGTGGCTGGACAACGATTTTTACGGCATCATTGCCGGAATGCAACGTCAAACCGGAGCAATGCAGTGGACGTTCGGCTTGGGAGCCAACCGCTACACGGGCGACCATTTCGGCAAAATCATTTGGGCCCGCTATGCCTCCGACAGCGAAAAAGGCCATACCTACTATTTCAACACCGGCATCAAAACCGAATGGAACGGATTCGTGAAAACCGAATACCGGCTAAGCGACCGGATTAACCTTTATACCGACATCCAAATTCGCAAGCTGGATTATACGGCCCGTTTCGACCCGGCACGCACTTTCGATGAAGATGAACGATTTTCGGCCGGCGACCGGTTGCTTTTTGTCAATCCCAAAATCGGATTGTTTTATCGTGCCGGTGAGCATTGGTCGTTCTACACTTCGCTGGCCCGTGCCCACCGCGAACCCAACCGCACCGACTACAAGGAAAACAGCATTAAACCCAAGCCCGAAACCCTGAACGACTGGGAAACGGGCGTTCGCTACACGGGCCGGCAATTGGAATGGAAATCAACGCTTTATTTGATGTATTACGTCAATCAACTGGTCTATTCGGGACGGCTCAACAACGTGGGTTATCCCATTCGCGAAAATGTGGGTCGCAGTTACCGGGCGGGTATCGAAAACAGCTTGGCCTACCACCGGGACCCTTGGGATTTGTCGGCCGCATTTGCGTTGAGCGACAACCGGAATTTGGACTATCACGGCTGGGACGGAAACCAATACAAATCCTACGGCAATACACAAATTTCTTATTCGCCGGCGGTTACGGGTTCGTTGCGCATCTGCTATGCCCTTGCCCATCAAATCCGGGCCGAACTGACCGGAAAATATGTAGGAAAACAGTATTTGGACAACCGCAACATTCCCGAATCCGTTCTTCCGGCCTATCATGTGGAAAACTTTGCCTTGACTTACGAAAACAAAATCCGGAAAAAATCCGTGAAATATTTGGTCAAATTCAAAATAA
>JALVVJ010000012.1 GCA_027023475.1 Flavobacteriales bacterium | reverse complement strand
GGACGACGCCATCCGGCTGGGATTGCATGCCTACAACGGCCGCGGTTGTTCCAAACCTTGATATCCGGACAGGATTTCCGGACGGGAGTTTCCGAATACTTGATGCTTTTTGAACAATGCCGGCCCGATGGGGCCGGTGTTGTAGTTTGGGTTGAAAATATTTACGGATGCAACAAAGATTTTTATAATTTTACCACATGAGAATTTTTTTCGCCGGTTTTGCTTTTGTTTTTCTTGTTGCGGCTTGTCAAAACCCGCAGGGAAATAGAACGGCAATG
This sequence comes from Flavobacteriales bacterium, assembly GCA_027023475.1. Classification (GTDB taxonomy): domain Bacteria; phylum Bacteroidota; class Bacteroidia; order Flavobacteriales; family Flavobacteriaceae; genus JAADED01. Next base: position 4,696 of record JALVVJ010000012.1, on the reverse strand, counting down.
CCGGAAATGAATATCCGGTCGAGCAAAACACTTGTTGATACCTTGTTTGTCAAAACCATAAATACTTTCCTCTCTGACTTCAAAATATATTACTTCGGGACACCCTATGACCGGTTTTTGAAAATATCACATGGCCGGCAAGGGATTGCGCAATTACAGATGCCTTCGGCTAACTCCGGTGCTCGCTATTATGTGTCAAATTTTACCATCGATTCATTGGTGAATACCGAATACGGTTTTAAACTTTGTATTAGTTTTGGTCGTCAATGTTGCCCGTATTACGACACCTATTTTTTTCGACATCATCCGAAGGATAATATGTTTTATTTGGAGGGATTTTATCTTAATCATCAAGATTTTGAAAAGGACAAATGTGCCGAAAAATTCTTCTTTTTGAACGACCCAATACCCATCAGGAAGGTGGATTTTTTGGATTTATTCGGACTCCGCACATCGTCAAAAGATACATTACATGTTTTTTCAAAATTTTATCCATTAAAAAAATCCACATCCGAATCACGAGGAAAATTGATTGACAAACGGGTCTTACAAAGCGAAAAAATTATTGATCGGGTCCATATACCCACCTGTGGGTCGGATTTTTATGCTGTATATACTATGGGTTCTAAGGATAAAAGTTTATTAATCTATCGTAATAAATCTCCCATCGCCAGTATTCCATTGCCTTCAATGGATATTTATAATGATAATTATGTAAAAAATTTTGATATAGATTATATTGTTCCCACACGATACGGCTTTAAAGTCAAGGTATCTTATGGTGGAGGTTGTTGTATTTATTCCGACACTTATTTTTTTAAACATGATATTGCCGAAGATTATTTTTATTTACAAGGATTTTTCCTGACCGAATGGTTTTCCTATGAATGTATAGCCGCTCAAAAGTTTTTGGTTTTGAAAAATCCTATTCCCATCCAAAAGGTAAATATTTTACGGTATTTCGAACTTTCCGACACGTCCAAAGACACCTTACATGATTTTGAGAATTATTTTTCGATTGAATGTCAATAACTTGAATAAATAGTGAGAAATGAAGTTTCTGATTTTTCTTTGCCTTTGGATATGAGAAAACATTATTGAGTATAAGCTATGATATTTAATGGATTAACGGAAATGAAAATTTTTGAATTTGACTAAATTTGTTCATGAGAAACTGAATTTTTTGTATTTTCCTGGCAATAACAAACAAAAAATGCTGCTCAAAATATTAAATATTGCTTTCAAACAAAATGAATTGATAGGAATAAGAACCTATGATATGGAATACGATGAGGCTATTATTGGATATGTTTTACAAATATCGGATGAATTTTTTTCTATCAGGGAGCTTAATGAAAATATTATATGGACGGGTAAGCGGATTATTTATTTTGATGAAGTAATGGAAATTTTTTTCAAAGATATTTATCAGGAAGGTCTTAAAATCCTTTTGGATAAAATGGATACTATCAAAACCGATTTGCAAATAAGCGTAAAAGCCCGTGGCAAGCGCTTATCGACCCATCTTAATCAATTATTGAATAAAAATGAAATAACCACGTTCTATTTCATAGACGAACATTATACAACAGGTATATTAGAAAAAATGGATGATGATTATTTATACATTAGAAACATCGGTTCAGGGGGTAATGAAGATGGTTGGTCTTGTTGCCGAATAAAAGATTTAACCGGATTCAGGCATAATGGTGTTGAGGAACAAAGGATAAAGATTTTATACGATTTTTATAAAAATCAAAACATAAGATAGTTTTAAGGAGATTAATTCCTTATGAAGTATTTTTCTATTTTATCTCCCAAAGCTCTGGTAATTTCCCTACCTTCGTATTACCTTTGAAAAAAGTCCCGGAATAATGTCCACTCACGAAAAACTTCGACCCCACCTGCTCCGGCTCAAACGGGCCCTCAAAGGCGAATTGCGCTTGGATAAACTAAGCCGCCATATCTACGCCACCGATGCTTCGGTCTATCGCATTATGCCTTTGGCGGTGGTGTATCCCAAAGACGAGGACGACCTGAAACAAATCATCGAATTTGCCCACCGGTACAAGGTTCCGCTCATTCCGCGCACTGCCGGCACATCGCTGGGTGGCCAAGTGGTGGGCAACGGAATGGTTGTGGACGTTTCGCGCCACATGACGCGGATTCTCCACATCGACCCCGAGCGGCGCATCGCCCGGGTGCAGCCGGGCGTTATCCGCGACGACCTGAACCGCGCGTTGGAACCCTACGGGTTGTGGTTCAGCCCCAATACTTCTACGGCCAACCGCTGCATGATAGGCGGGATGACGGGAAACAATTCCGCCGGTTCCACATCCATACGCTACGGCGTTACTCGCGACAAGGTTTTGCGCATCAAGGGTTTTTTCTCCGACGCTTCGTTTGCCGAGTTCGGCCCCCTGGACAAGGGCGGCTTCAATGCCAAATTGCAAAGCGACAACCCCCGCGAACGGGCCGTTTACCGTTTTGTGCGTGATACCTTTTCCGGGCCCGCCGTGCAGGAAGAAATCCGCCGGCACATGCCCAAACCCACCATCCACCGGCGCAATACGGGCTATGCCTTGGAAACGCTTGTCAACAACCGGATTTTTTCATCCGAGCACGATGCCGAATTTAATTTATCCAAAATATTGGCCGGCTCCGAAGGCACGCTGTTTTTTTGGACCGAAATCGAAATAAGTTTGGACCCTTTACCGCCGCCCCGCCGCTTGATGGTGGCCGCCCATTTCGGCGATGTCATCGAAAGCATGCGCGCCGTGGCACCCGCAATGGAATGGGAACTTTACCAATGCGAGTTGATGGATAAAACCATCCTGGACTGCACCAAGGACAGCCCCACATATAGCCGTTATCGCGACTTCCTTCAAGGCGACCCCGCGGCCATCTTGATGTTGGAAATCAGGGGCCGCGATCCCCGTGAAATGGAACGTCGGGCCGACGCCCTCATTGCCCGTTTGCAAACATTGGGTTTGGGTTACGCCTTTCCCAAACTTTGGGACGACGATGCCGCCAAGGTCGAAGAATTGCGCAAGGCCGGATTGGGTCTGTTGGGCAATCTCCCGGGCGACGACAAGGCCGTGCCCGGCACCGAAGACACCGCCGTGGACATCCGCGATTTGCCCGCCTACATTGCCGATTTTACGCGCATCATGGAAGCCAAGGGCAAAAAGCCCGTCTATTTTGCCCATGCCGGTGCGGGAGAAATTCATTTGCGGCCTATTCTTAACCTCAAAAAATCATCCGACGTAAAACTGTTCCGTGAACTGGTGAGCGAAGTGGCCGATTTGGTGCACCGTTACAACGGCTCGCTCAGCGGTGAACATGGCGACGGCATCATCCGCTCCGAATTTATCCCCCGCGTGGTGGGCGAAAAGAATTATGCCTTGATGCGTGAGTTGAAATCGGTTTTCGACCCCGACAACCTGTTCAATCCGGGTAAAATCGTCGATCCGCTGCCCATGGATCAAAACTTGCGCTATGTGCCCGACCGCAAAGAGCCCGAAATTCCCACCTTGCTGAGTTTTGTTCGCGAAGGCGGTATCCTGCGTGCGGCCGAAAAATGTAACGGTTCGGGCGACTGCCGCAAACCGCCCGAGGCCAGCGGCACCATGTGCCCCAGCTACCGGGCCACGCGCGACGAAAAATATACCACCCGCGCCCGGGCCAATGCCCTGCGCGAATTCCTGACCCAACATTACGTCAAGCAAAACGGCGGCAATCCTTTCGACTACGAAGAACTCTACGAAACCCTGAGCTTGTGCCTCAGTTGCAAGGCCTGTAAGTCCGAATGCCCGTCCACGGTGGACATGGCCATGCTCAAAGCCGAATTTCTTTACCAATGGCAGGAGGCCAACGGCTATTCCTTGCGCAACCGCTTTTTTGCCTATGCCGGAAAAATCAACCGCATCTTTTCCGCAGTGCCTTGGCTTTACAATGCCGGCACGGCCATGTTTGGCGGACTTATTAAACGGGCTTTGGGCATTGCGAATCAACGTAAATTGCCACGATTGAGCAATATTTCGCTCCGCCGTTGGTGGGAGCAAAACGCCCGTCAAGCCGTAACCGGCGAAAACACCAAAGGTGCCGTTTACCTCTTTGCCGACGAGTTTATCGACACCATGGACAGCCCCACGGGTCAAGCGGTGGTCAAGGTGCTCGGCCGGCTGGGCTATCAGGTGATGCTCATCCCCCTTGCCGAAAGCGGGCGGGCCTATATTTCCAAGGGTCTGCTCAGGCAAGCCAAGCAATTGGCCCGCCAAAACGTGGAGCTTTTCCACGATTTGGTCAGCGACGAAACGCCGCTTGTGGGCATCGAACCTTCGGCCGTGCTCACTTTGCGCGATGAATATTTGCGCTTAGCCGACGACGATTGGAAATCTGCCGCCGAAAAAGTGGCCCGCCACACTTTGCTTTTCGAGGAATTCCTCTACAACGAATGGCAGGCCGGACGCATCGGCCCCGGAGATTTCAACGATACGCAAAAACATATTGCCTTGCATGTGCATTGCCACCACAAGGCCTTGGGCGACGCCCGCAAGGCGCAGGCGATTTTATCGCTCCCGCCCGGCTACTCGGTGGAATTGTTGGAAAGCGGTTGCTGCGGCATGGCCGGCAGTTTCGGCTACGAGAAGGAGCATTACGACCTGAGCCGCCGGATAGGCGAATTGCAGCTTTT
>JALVVJ010000011.1:5597-19649 GCA_027023475.1 Flavobacteriales bacterium | reverse complement strand
GTGGCTACGATGCACCGCTGATTTGGACGGCCGACTTTATGCTCGACTGGGACGAAAACGGTAAGGACAAATACGTGCTGGGCGAAATCAACAATTCGTGTGTGGGCTTTACTTCCCACCTCGACCGCGGCATTCAGGACAAAGTGGCCTTGCGCGTAATCGAAGTGCTGGAACGGAAAAATAAGTGAGTAGGGAATATTTTACTGCCACAACAGCATACCTGAAACCAACCCACTGTGTTACGCTGTGAAAATAAACGCTGTGTCCTCTGTGGTTTTTTTAATTTTAACCACAGAGTCGCACGGAGTCCGGTACGGAGTGGCACGGGGTTTTTTCGCTATGTTACGCTATGAATTACTGCTTGGCGCTATGGTATTATCTTTATCAATTTAAGGCCTGTTTTTTAGGCATTCAAAAAATCCGTAATGATCCGGTAAACCATTTCGGGTTGTTCGGCGTGAAGCCAATGGCCGGCGCCGGGAATAGGGTGGATTTGCGCCCGGGGAAATATTTGTTTGATTTGCGCAATATCATCATCAAGAACAAAATCCGAATTTTCGCCGCGCAGAAACAAAATATTTGCATTGCTTGACTTTCCGTGGGGAAGTGCTCGGCCTATGTTTTCAACCGATTTTTCCAAAATATCCCAAGGAATTTTCCACGCAAAACCGCCGCCGGGCAGGCGTTTGAGGTTTTTCATCACAAAGCGGCGGATGTGGGCCTGTGGTAAGTGAGGCATTAATTGGGCTTCCACTTCGTTGCGGGTGCGGCATTGGCCGGGGCTGGTTTGCCGGACGGCCCGGAAAATAAAATCATGACGGCGGCCATAGGCCCGCGAGGCAATGTCCAACACCACATATTTCCCACGGTTTCCGGGCTCGTCCAAGGCATCGAACATGGCCAATTTCCCACCCAAGGAATGGCCGATAATGTGCGGTTTATGCAATTGGTGGTGGCCGATATAACGCCTTAAATCGTCTAAAAGCACTTCGAAGTCGAAGCGTTCGTCCCAAAAGGATTGGCCGTGGTTACGCAAATCGGGCAAATGAACCCTAAAACCGCCGGCGGCCCAACGTCGCGCCAAGCTAATCCAATTGTCGCCCATACCCAAAAAACCGTGCAGGATGACCAAATCCTTTCCGGTTCCCAATATGTTCGAATGCCAAATCCGTGATTCAGTGTTCAACGCTTGCCAATTTATGCAAATACATACGCACGGTGTTTTCCATGCCATACCACAGTGCTTCCACCACCAAGGCATGCCCGATGGAAACTTCGGCCACATGCGGCACATGACGGACAAAATATTCCACATTGTCCAAATTCAAATCATGTCCGGCATTGATGCCAAGACCCAAACGGTGGGCCAAGCGTGCCGCTTCGGCATAGGGCTTGACCGCTTGTTCCGCTTTGCCTTCGGCAAAACCGCGGGCGTAGGACTCGGTGTAGAGTTCGATACGGTCGGTACCGGTGTGCACGGCGCCTTCCACCATTTCGGGCACCGGATCCACAAAAATCGATGTGCGGATGCCGGCCTCTTTCAACCGGCCGATGATATCCTTCAAATAATCACGATGTTTGATGGTATCCCACCCGTGGTCCGATGTGATTTGGTCAGGATCGTCGGGCACCAAAGTAACCTGGTCGGGGCGGACTTCCAAAACCAAGTCCAAAAAACGCGGAATGGGATTGCCTTCCACATTGAATTCCGTCCACACCAAAGGGCGCAAGGCGCGCACGTCGGCATAGCGGATATGACGCTCGTCGGGACGCGGATGCACCGTGATGCCTTGGGCGCCGAACTCCTGAATTTTGCGCGCAAAAACCAAAGGGTCGGGGAAATTTCCGCCGCGTGCATTCCGCAGCGTGGCGATTTTGTTAATGTTTACACTTAATTTTGTCATATTTCCTTGGCCCTATTACGGGTGATTTCATAAAGCACGAAAACAAATAATCCGGTGGCAAAAACCACCTTTAAAATCATAATCAACCAATCCCAACTGCCGGCAGAAAAAACAAACAAACCGTAGCTATCCATTAAATATTTTCCCAAATATCCGGCAATGGCACCATAGAAAATCACACTTGTTTTACGGGTCGATGCCTTAAAAAATAAGTTGGTAAACAAAAATGACGAAAGAAAAGCCGTTCCAATCATAATCAATTCCGTCCAAATCAAAGCATAGTCCATCGGCACAGATTTTTTTATTCTTGTTTTTCTTCCCGAGTTTGTCCGGTTTGCGAAGTATTTCCGGTGAAGGTTTTATCCAAAGTGTTTTCCAATAATTCCAAATTTTCCTTCCTGGTGCGGAACAAATCCACGGCCCGGTAAACCGCCTGGCGGAACGAACTTTCGTCGGCAATGCCTTGGCCCGTAATTTCGTAAGCGGTGCCATGGTCGGGCGAAGTGCGGATTTTGGGCAATCCGGCCGTAAAATTTACGCCTTGGCCGAAGCTAAGCAGTTTGAAAGGTATCAAACCCTGGTCGTGATACATGGCCACCACCGCATCAAAATTCCGGTATTGACCCGAACCGAAAAAACCGTCGGCCGCATAAGGACCGAAGGCCCAAATATCTTCTTCTTCATTCAAAGATTTTACCGCGGGAGCAATTATTTCCATATCTTCTTTGCCTATGAGCCCGTGGTCGCCGGCATGCGGATTGAGCGCCAAAACGGCGATTTTGGGTTTTTCGATGCCGAAATCCAATTGTAAACTCCGGTGTGTCATACGGATTTTGTCCTTGATGCGTTCGGCGGTGATTTGCGTGGACACGTGCCGCAAGGGCAAATGGTCGGTTACCAAACTCACCTTCAATTCATCCGAAATCATAAACATCAAGGCCGGTTGGCCGAAGGCCTGGGCCAAATAGTCGGTGTGGCCCGGAAAATCGAAATCTTCGGACTGCACCGTGTGTTTATTGATAGGTGCGGTAACCAATACATCGATTTCGTCGTTTTTCAGCGCTTCCACGGCCCGCACGAACGACTCCACGGCATAGCGACCCGTAACCGGGTCGGGCTTACCCATTTGTATGTTGATCACATCGCGCCACATATTGAGCACGTTCAAACGCCGTGGTGCCATATTGTTCAAATGCCCGATGCCGTAAAACTGCACGTTCAGGTTGAGGGCCTTGCGATAATAGGACAAGGCCTTGGTGGAGCCGAACACCACGGGCGTGCAAAATTCGAACATCCGGTTGTCGGAAAATGTTTTCAAAATAATTTCGGGACCAATGCCATTGAGGTCGCCTATGCTAATACCCACACGTATTTTGAGGTCTTTTTTGTGCATCATCAGTTCCGGTTCCTTTTCAATTCGTAAATTTAGGCAATAATTTTAATACCTTGCGGCGCTATGTTTACAGGAATCATTGAACACACGGGTCAAATCACCGGCATCCGGAGCGAAGGAAGCAACAAGCATTTCCGAATTCGCGCTCCCTTTTTCGACGAAATAGGCATCGACCAAAGCATTGCCCACAACGGCGTATGCCTGACGGTAGTGGATTTGGATAAAACCGAAAAAACCTACACGGTTACGGCCATCGAAGAAACCCTTTTGCGTAGCAATTTGGGCGACTTGAAGCCGGGCGATCTGGTCAATTTGGAACGTTCGGTGCGCATCAACGATCGGCTCGACGGCCACATTGTTCAAGGACACGTGGACCAAACGGCCCGGGTGGCGGATATACGTCAGGTGGACGGAAGTCATATCTACACCTTTACCTTTGAAGACAAACCCCTGCACGTGATGGTGGAAAAGGGCTCGGTGGCCGTGAACGGCGTCAGCTTGACGGTGTTCAACATCGGTGAGCGCAGTTTTGACGTGGCTATTATTCCTTATACCTATGAGCATACCAACTTCCACCGGCTCAAAACCGGCGACAAGGTCAATATCGAATTCGACATTATCGGAAAATATATCGAACGCCTCGGCAGCGTTTATTTTCAAAAATAAAGCGAATGGAAAAAATTATTTACCGGCAAAAGGGCGCCGTAGGTTACATGTTTTTCAACCGTCCCGACAAGTGGAACGCCATGGATACCGGAATGCTCGACGAAATCCAAGCCCTGCTCGACCGCTTGGCCGGGGATGAAACGGTCAGGATGCTGGTCATCAGCGGTGAAGGAAAAAGTTTTTCGTCGGGCGTGGATTTGAAGTGCTTGCAAACGCTCGATACGGTGGATGAGGCCAAGCGTTTTGCGCGCTTGCTCGAAAGCACGGCCGAACGGATTTTCGGTTTTCCCAAGCCCACTTTGGCGGTGATCAACGGCTTGGCTTTGGGCGGCGGTTTCGGTATGGCCACGGCAGCCGACATACGGCTGATGAGCACCGGCGCGCGCGTGGGTTATCCGGCCGTAAAATTGGGCGCCATTCTCCCTGCGGGATGCACGCTGCTACTGGAAAGTCTGGTGGGACGGGCCAAGGCAATGGATCTTTTACTCACCGGCCGCCAGCTGGATGCCCCGCAGGCCTTGGAAATGGGATTGGTGCACTACATCGCCGAACCCGAAGCGCTGGAAAAACGAACCGCCGAACTGGCCGCCACCATCCTCGAAGGCGGCGATACGGCCCTGCAATTGACCAAGCAAACGATCAACTACCGCACACAATTGCTCATGCAGGCGGCCACCCTGTATGCCACCGACAATTTCGCCTACCTGTCGCAAACACCCGATTGGGAACAGCGACTCAAAAATTTCGGTAAAGAATAAAATTTTTGGGCGCCCGGCTGCACACGTTCACGCATGCCGCATTGCTTCATGCTTATTCGCACTGCGGCGCGTTCACGTGGCAGCCGCCGCGTGCTTCGCTCAAACGGCCCGGCTGCCCGCACCGGCATTTCGGGGCCGCGGTACGTAGGGCTTCCTGCTGGTCGCCTCCGCCCGCGGGAAATGCTCGGGCGCACAGCCGGCCCGTAACCGCTACGCCCGCTGGCGCGGACAAGCATGTCGAAGCCGGCCTTCAATGTTTGCAATAGCGGACAAGCATAAATCCGGATATTTCAACCGGAGCCGGATGCCCGCCTGCAAAGTCGGGGAATGCGGCCCCTATATGTCATTCCCGCGAAAGCGGGAATTCGGGCGCTCCGGTTTGCCTTCCTTTGTCATTCCCGCAATACGGTTTCGCCTTCAATGTTTACAGTAGCAGAGCGGTGTCATTCCGACGGAGTTTTGCCGGCGTCAGCAAGGCAAAACGACGAGGAATCTCTTCACGGATTGGACAATAGGAACGTAACATTCCGCCCCGGATGAATCATCCGTGTCGAGATTTCTCAGTCGCGCCCTTCGGGCGCTCCATCGAAATGACACCTTGCTTCAATGTTTACAGTAGGAGAACGTAAATCGTAAATCGTTAATCATCTGTTCGGCGTTCGATATTCAAGCGCGATTTATCGCGCGCAAAAAAGCGCCAGGGATGGGAGCGGTATGAGCCGATGCCGCGCCGCCGGCCTGCTACGCCGGCGTGACTGACAGCGGGAAGCCGCGACCGGCGTGTTTTGCAGGCCAAGAGCGCGGCGAGGCGAATTTAAGCGGACAGCCCGGTGGGCGCCAAGTGAACGCCGGCGGGTGCGAAAGCGCTCCGCCGTCTTGAAGCAACCGCCGGTGCGTGAACTTGTGCGGCCAGGCGCCCAAAAAATTAACTTTGAAAAACACGAAAACTAAACCACAAAGCCGCCACAATGGCGCCCACGCTCAGTCCTTGAACGTAGCGCGCTTTCTTGCGTTCGGAAGCATCGAATTCGCCGGGATGTTTCAGCATATGCCGGGCTATCATTGCCGATCCGGCAAAGAAAAGCAGCGAAACGTAGGGAAGCGTGTTGTAGGTAAACGCCAAAAGTGCCGCACCCATCACCCAAATGAATACGGCCAAAGGCAAAAGGCCCGACTGCTTGGGCCTGCGTTGTTCCAGCATTTGCAAAATACGCTCCTGGCGGAAGGCCTCCCAGTTGCGGTCGTCGAGCGGAAGCCCTTTCCGGCGAATCAGTTCCAGGGCCGCCCAATAGTCGAAATCGTTGGCGTCTTCGGGGTGCAAAGGTATTTCCTGCAAATCCGCATCCGAAATATGATGCAGGTAAACATCGGGATTATCCAAGGTGGCCCGGATAATTTCATTTTTGATTTCTTCCGCCTTGCCGGCCGCGGATTTTTTGACGTGAATTTCTACGGCCAAAATTTCATCGGGCCGGTCTTCGAAGGCGATATATTCCACACGGAACGGTATGCCCTCACGCTCCAAGGCGCCGGCAAAGGCCTCGGCATCGTTGCCGTTGAAAAATACGCCCATGGATTCGTAGTAGGCCGAATCGCTCATACCCTTAGTCTTTTTCGTTTAAAAGTTCCTGCCGGTAGGCCTCGAATTGTTTGCGCTCGTCCTCACTGAGCTTGGGAAAATCCACATTGAGTTTTTTGAGCGTATCCAGGATGATTTTGGCGGCAATGAGCCGTGCCGTGGGTTTGTCGTCGGCCGGAACGAAATACCAGGGCGCCCATTCGGTGGAAGTGTGGCTGAGCACATCCTCGTAGATTTGCATATACTCATCCCAGCGCTTGCGTTCTTTGAGGTCGGCGGCGTTGAATTTCCATTGTTTGTCTTCGCGCCGGATGCGTCGCAGGAAGCGGTTTTTTTGTTCTTCTTTGGAAAGATGCAGGAAAAGTTTGATCATCACCGTTCCGTTTTCCACTTGCAAACGTTCGAAATCGTTAATTTGGCGGTAGCGTTGATGCCAGAATTTGTCGGTGATGTCCTTCAAGGAATTGATGCCGTAAATGTTTTGCATCAATATCAGTTCGGGGTGTATGCGGGCAATGAGCACATCTTCGTAATGCGTGCGGTTGTGCACCACAAACATGCCGCGCTCGGGCAAGCGCAAATAATGCCGCCAAATATAATCGTGGGCGTGCTCTTGGGGAGTGGGTTTTTTGAAGTCGAAAACCTGGATGCCGCTGGGATTGATGTCTTTGAACACTTCGCGAATCATGCTATCCTTGCCGGCGGTGTCCATTCCTTGAATGCCGATATACACGGCGGGTGTTCCGCCAGCATAGATTTTGGTTTGAAGTTTGGCGATTTTGCGCCGCACTTTACGCAGTTCGTCCTCAATGGCATCTTTATCCGCGTCCAAATCATAACGAGTGGCCAATTGGTCGATTTTGACTTTTTTGCCGGGTTTGATGCGGAAATCTTTGGGGTCGATTTTTTTCATAAGCGTGGTTTTCCCGTTAATTGAAATGTATGAATGATGTGCAAATATATTATTTTGATGACAAATAAAGGTTTATCATCCCAAAACCGGATTGAGGGGGGTGTTGGTGCAATATTTTTCGATTTTTCGCGTGTAAACATAATAAACCTGCAATCTTTTGTAAAAGATTTATCGTAATTTTGAAGCAATGAAAATAAATATGTTTTTATGAAAATTGCTGTCATCGGAACCGGTTATGTGGGCTTGGTAACGGGAACATGCTTGGCCGAATCCGGAAATCATGTTACTTGTGTGGATATCGACCGGGAAAAAGTGGCCAAACTCAACCAAGGCATTATCCCTATCTACGAACCCGGACTGGATGTGTTGTTTGAAAGAAATACCCGGGCAAAGCGTTTGCATTTTACCACCCGGTTGGATGAAGGTGTCCGTGATGCCGAAATCATTTTCCTGGCACTTCCCACGCCCGAAGACGAAGACGGTTCGGCCGATTTGTCCTACGTCAAAGGCGTAGCGCGAGAAATAGGCCGTTTGATGCGGGAACAAAATACAGGCGATTATAAAATCATTGTGAATAAAAGCACCGTGCCTGTGGGCACGGCCGAAATGGTGCGAAATATTATCGCTTCCGAAGCGCCCGGAGCCGATTTCGATGTGGTATCGAATCCCGAATTCCTGCGCGAGGGTTTTGCTGTGGACGATTTTATGAAACCCGAACGGGTGGTTATCGGCACTTCCGGCCAACGGGCCGCCGAAAAAATGACCGAACTCTACAAACCCTTTGTGCGTTCGGGGAATCCCATCATTGTGATGGACGAAAAATCGGCCGAAGTAACCAAATATGCCGCCAATGCTTTCCTGGCCATGAAAATCACTTTTATGAACGAAATGGCCAATTTTTGCGAACGGGCCGGCGCCGATGTGGACAAGGTGCGTATTGGCATAGGCACCGACTCGCGCATCGGAAAACGTTTTTTGTTCCCGGGCATCGGCTACGGCGGTTCCTGTTTTCCCAAAGATGTCAAGGCGCTTTACAAAACCGGTTTGGACCATGATTATGAATTTCAAATCATCAAATCCGTTATGCATGTCAACGAACGCCAACGGCGCATTTTGGTGCCTAAAATGACGGACTTTTTCGGACATTTGTCGGGCCGGAAATTTGCTCTGTGGGGCTTGGCTTTTAAACCCGAAACCGACGACATCCGCGAAGCGCCCGCCTTGGATTTGATTGAAGAATTGCTTGAACACGGTGCCCAAGTGCGCGCCTATGATCCGGAAGCTATGGACAACGTGCGGCGCAAGTTGGGCGACAAAATCGAATATGCAACCGACCCTTACGACGCCTTGAAAGATGCCGATGCCCTGGTGATTGCTACCGAATGGAATGCATTCCGCAATCCGGATTTCGGGCAAATGGAAGCATTGCTCAAAACCAAAACCATCTTTGACGGACGAAACATATACGAACCCGCCAAGATGCGCAATATGGGATGGAATTATTTTTCCATCGGACGTAAACCCGTTATTCAAAACGAAAACTAAGTGATTATGTCCGAAACTATGCTCATTTCCGGCGTTGCGGGATTTATCGGTTCGCATTTGGCGGATTACTATTTGGATAAAGGAATGCAGGTTATCGGTGTGGATAATTTTATTACCGGAAATCCGAAAAACATCGCCCACCTGCAACATCATCCGCGTTTTCGCTTCATCGAGCACGATGTTACCGAGGCCCTGTATGTGGATGAACCTATTGATTATATTTTGCATTTCGCATCGCCCGCCAGCCCGATCGATTACCTGAAAATCCCCATCCAAACCATGAAGGTGGGCGCCATGGGCACGCACAATATGTTGGGCTTGGCCAAGGCCAAAAACGCCCGCATCATGGTGGCTTCCACCTCCGAAGTTTACGGTGACCCGCTGGTGCATCCGCAACCCGAGGACTATTGGGGAAATGTCAATCCCGTGGGGCCGCGCAGCGTTTACGACGAAGCCAAGCGTTATCTGGAAGCCCTGACCATGGCCTATCACCGGTTTCACGGCATCGACACGCGTATTGTTAGGATTTTCAATACCTACGGCCCGCGTATGCGGCTCAACGACGGACGGGTGATTCCGGCTTTTATGGGCCAGGTATTGCGCGGCGAAAACCTGACGGTGTTCGGCGACGGCAGTCAAACCCGTTCGTTCCAATACATCGACGACCTGGTGCGTGGTATCGACCTGCTTTTACATACCGATTATCATCTGCCGGTGAACATAGGGAATCCCGATGAGATTTCCATCCTGGATTTTGCCCGCGAAATTCTTGAATTGGCCGGTAATCCCGACCTGAAAATCGTGTTTAGGCCCTTGCCCGAAAACGATCCGAAACGACGGTGTCCCGATATTAGCTTGGCACGAAAAATCCTGCATTGGGAACCCCGGGTTAGCCGCAAAGAAGGATTAGCCGAAACTTTTGCCTATTTCAAAGGGCTTTCGCCCGAGGAACTCAGACAAACCGAACACAAAAACTTTGACGATTATATAAAAAAATAAACCGCTTGCCACAGTTATGACTCTTGCCCGTAACAAACACCGCTACTCTTTCCTTATCACACCCGTGAGTTATACTTTGGATGTGATATTTATTTTGATTTTTTTCCTCTATTGGGTAAAAATCCGGCGACCGGGGGTTATATTTTACAACCTGGCGGTTTGGACAATCATTGCCGTTGCGGTTCAATATTATTTGCTGAACCGGTATATTACGTTCAATGAGCTACTGGGTAAATATTTCCGGCAAATCATTATTTTCAACCTTGCACTGCTGACAGGTTTTCAATTGGGTCATTGGTTGTTTAATAATTCGTTTTTATTGCCACGACTTGTCTATCTGGATTTGCTGTTTTTGGTCAAAATCATTACCCAATTTTGGTTTTTGAAAAAATACCGGCAACGGGGCTACAACTTGCGTCATTATGTTATTTTCGGATACAATGACGATTTAAAAAAATTCAAAGAATTGCTGGACAAACGAACCGATTTCGGTTATCGTTTTATCGGTTTTTTCGATGATAGAAATGCAGGTAAGCAACCCGGCATAGCCGGAACATTCCAAGAGGGCTTGGAATATGTGTGCAACAACTTGAATGATGTGGACGTTATCTTTGCTTCACTTCACCATTCCGACGACGAACTGTTGAAGTTGGTGGATGTGGCCGAGGATTGTTTTAAAGAATTGAAATTCATTCCCGACAACAGGGAGTTTTTCCAAAACCGTTTGCATTTGGAATATATGGATTTCTTTCCCGTGCTGACCTTGGAAAAATCTCCTTTGGACAAACCGCTCAATGCGATGATCAAACGGGTGTTCGACATTGGTTTTTCCCTTTTTGTGGTGGTATTTATTCTTTCTTGGCTTACGCCACTGCTAGGCCTTTTGATTAAGTTGGAAAGCAAAGGTCCGGTATTTTTCAAGCAAAAACGTAATGGAGAGTTCTACAAACCGTTTTTCCTATATAAATTCCGCTCAATGCGGCCCAACGATTTGGCCGACAAAAAACAGGTTTCGCGCGACGACGACCGCATCACGCGTATCGGCAGGTTTATCCGTAAAACCAGTATTGACGAATTACCACAATTTTTCAATGTACTCCTCGGCGATATGTCAGTTGTGGGCCCGCGCCCGCACATGATTAAGGAAAACGAGCGGTTTATGACACGCGTTCAAAAATTCTTGCCGCGTCATCAGGTTAAACCCGGAATTACCGGACTGGCACAGGTAAAAGGATACCGGGGCGAAGTGGTTACCGATGAGGATATTATCAATCGTGTAAAATACGATATTTACTACGTCAAAAATTGGTCCTTCCTTTTGGATATTAAAATCATTTTGCTCACGATTATCAACACGCTCAAAGGAGACAAAAAGGCCTATTGATATGCCCTTGAACGAAGACGAATTATATATGCAAATGGCCCTTGACCAGGCCCGCAAAGCGCTTGGCGAAGGCGAAATGCCCGTAGGCGCCGTGGTGGTTTGCGGGGGTCGCGTTGTGGCCAAGGCGCACAATCAGGTGGAACGGTTGCGGGATGCGACCGCCCATGCCGAAATTTTGGCCCTAACGGCCGCCATGGCCCACCTGAATGCCAAATACCTGCCCGATTGCACCCTGTATGTAACCTTGGAGCCGTGCAGTATGTGTTCGGGAGCGCTTTATTGGGGCAAAGTGGGCCGCTTGGTTTACGGCGCTGCGGACGAGCAACGTGGCTATGCCCACTTGCATTGCCCTTTGCATCCCAAAACGGAGGTTGTTTCGGGAGTGTTGGAACAAGATGCCCGAAAACTCATTCAACAATTTTTTAAGGAACGTCGCAAATAAAAAATCGCCCGGTAAATCCGGGCGATTTTAACAAAGCGTATTCGCCGATTAAACGAATTGCGATTCTTTGCCGAGTTCTTTCACCAGGAAATAATAAAACGCTACGCGCATTTTTTGACGAATGTCTTTGAAGGCAGCGCAGGTTTTGTCCATGGCTTTTTTGATTTTTGCATCGTCGGTTACACCGAGTTTTTTGACAATGAAATTGTCTTCAACGCGTTTGAGTTCCGCGTCATCACCGCACGAAACCAAGGAAGCGTCGCGCAAATAAATGGACGGACCTTGGGATTTGGCGATAGCACGCAACAGGGCATCATCGGCTTTCATGCCCACTTTTTTAAGTTGTTCGGCCGCTTTGGCTACAACATCATCGAATTTGCTCATAGTGATAAGGTTTTAATGGTTTGTTCGGAACAAATATAAAAAAATTTATTATTGTTTTTATAATTCCGTTTATAACTCTTTTTTCTCCTTGTTTTTACGTAGTTGGCGTTTGAGCACATCATAGACCAAATCCGTTGCTTTTTCGAATGTTTCCGCATCACGGCTCACAACGATGGAATCGCCCGGTACATGCACCTTGACCTCCACCGTTTTGTTGACCGGGCCTTTGTTGTTTACCTTCAAATAGACATCCGATTCCACAATCCGGTCGTTGAATCGGTCCAAACGATCCAATTTTTTTTGAATCAAGGCCAACAATTTGCGGTCGGCATCAAAATTAACGGCATGGAATTGAACTCTCATAGCTTTATGTTTTATGGGTTAAAAAAACGGATATTTATTTTTTTTTGCTGCGCGGATGTGCGTTGCGGTAAACTTTTTTCAATTCGGATAGACCACTGTGCAAGTAATGCTGCGTGGCCGCCAAACTACTGTGCCCCAACAATTGTTTGATGGTATGCAAGTCGGCGCCTCGGTTCAAAATATGGGTGGCAAAACTGTGGCGTATCATATGCGGGCTTCGTTTTTCCTTACTGCTTACTATGCTAATATAACGATTTATCAAACGATATACAAACATATCATACAGTTTTTTGCCCTTATCGGTTACAAAAAATGGCATACCGGGCGAAAAAGGGCCGAATTCCGTATCGCGTTCGGCTTTGTAACGTTCCAATATCTCAGCCAAATCGGGCAACATGGGCACCAAGCGTTCTTTGCCTCCTTTGCCGTGAATACGAATTTGGCGTGAGCTCAAATCCACATCGGCACAGGTCAAGCCGATAAGTTCAGCCCGGCGCATGCCGGTTTCGTAGAAGGTTTGAATAACGGCGTGGTCGCGCAGCCCTTTGAAATCGTCGGAAAAGGGGAATTCGTCCAAAAGCATCCGCATTTCACTTTCCGACAAAGGAACCGAACGGGTTTTGGGTATTTTTACGCCTTTGAGTGACGAAGCCGGATTATCGGAACGTTGGCCCGATTTGAATTGAAATTTGTAGTAGGAACGAAGCGCCGTGAGTTTGCGATTGACCGTGCGGGCTTGCATCCCTTGCGATTGCAACCATACGAGCCAGCGGCGGATGAGTTTGGTGTCGGCCGCATCGATGCGGATTCCGTAAACTTCGTGCACAAAACGGTCGAAGGATTCCAAATCGGTTGCGTAGGAACGCAAAGTTTTATCGGAATAATGCCGCTCGCGATGCAGGTAATCCAAAAATTTGTCAATGGCCATACCGGATACAAAAAAAGGACACGACTAAGTTAAACAATTAGTCGGTCCCTTGCAAATGTTTTCCGGCATTATGCCGCGAATCAGTCCTCCAATTGGCGTTTGAGTTCGCGATAACGGGCACGTAAAAGTTGCTGACGGCGCTTGACCGACGGCTTGGTGTAGTGCATACGTTCGCGAATTTCGCGCATGGTTTTGGTGCGGTCGAATTTACGCTTGAAGCGTTTCAACGCCCTGTCGATGGATTCTCCTTCTTTGACCGAAATAATCAACATATCGTATTGGATTTAGCAGGCGCAAATATACAAAAATTCTTTTTCAACACCCACATTTCCATCCCTGCGTTTCCCGGTAACCGGATTTGTTTGTATGCATATTTTTTGTGGCATCGGAAACCCGCGCTTCCAAACATTACGGCACCGGCCGTGCTTGTTTTCCTTCCGACATTGCTGCGCAATGTGCGGGACAAGTTCCGGGAGCCGGCACGCTCTGGCTTCGGCTCCGCGCTTGTCTCCCTTCGCGGCCCTCGGAGCCCTGCGGTTTCTTCGGGGAGCGGCGAACCCGCTACGCGGTTTCGCCTTCAATGTTTGCAGTAGGAGAACTCAAATCGGAAATCTTACATCGATTGTTCGGTGTTCGATATTCAAGCGCGATTTATCGCGCGCACCTTATTATCGCGCCAGGGATGGGAGCGGTATGAGCCGAAGGGTAGGCATCGCTTCAAGCATGAAATTATCACACCAAGTTTTGTTCTTTTTGCCGATAACGGCATTGACAATCCTTGCCATAGCTACGGC
>JALVVJ010000011.1:0-5587 GCA_027023475.1 Flavobacteriales bacterium | reverse complement strand
ATGCCGGCGCGGCTTGGTTTGCTGCCGGCGAGGAGACTCCGAAGTATTGAGGAGACACCGCAGCCGGCCATAGCAAACCGCCGCGGCCCGAGGCGCATTTGAGCGGACAGCCCGGCGGGCGCGGCGTGATTGCGCCGGGGTGCGAACGAACGTGAAGCAACGCGGCTTGCAAGAACGCCAGCGGCCGGGCGCCCTAAAAAATTCTATCACTCAGCAAGCCGACATAAAAGGATTTATCAAAATTTTATATCTTTGCCCTGTAATCACCGGCAATTCATTTGTTGGTGGTTGTTTTTTTATCCTTATTCAAAACCGGAAGCTATGGGCAAAATCGCTTATTATACCAAGGAAGGGCTGGAACAGTTGAAACAAAAATTGCAAGCCCTGCACGAAGAAAAACATCAGGTGGCGCAACGCATTGCCGAGGCACGCGAACTGGGCGACCTGTCGGAAAACGCCGAATATCACGCCGCGCGCGAAAAACTGGCTTTGGTGGAGCGCAAAATCGCCGAGGTGCAGGAAATGCTTTTCAACGCCCGGCTCATCGACGAGTCGGAATTGGACAATAGCCGCGTTATGTTGCTCTCGAAGGTCAAGGTGAAAAACCTGGACACGGGCGCAGAGTTGGAATACACTTTGGTGTCGCCCGGCGAAGCGGATTTTTTGAAAGGGAAAATTTCGGTGGAGTCGCCTGTGGGCAAAGGTCTGCTGCAAAAACAAGTGGGTGAAGTGGCCGAAATTCAAGTTCCCGCCGGACTTTTACGCTTGGAAATTTTGGAAATTTCGCGTTGAGAATTTTATTTCGGAATATTGAAGGCGGCCTTCCGTTTTGCGGAGGCCGCCTTTGTTTTGAAAGCGCAAGTAAAAATTATTTTCCCGGGCATTGGTCAGCCACGGCCGGGTCGATGTTTTTGTGGCCATAGTTGCGGTCGAAGGCCTCGGCAAATTGACGGGCCAATTTGAGGGCCGTTTGCCGGTAGGCCTCTTTGTCGTCCCAAGTGTTGACGGGGAACAAAATGTCGGACGGCACGCCGGGCACTTCCTTGGGTATGTTCAGGTGGAAGAGTTCGTCGTAAACATATTCCACGTCTTTGAGTTTGCCTTGGAGGGCGGCATCCACCATGGCGCGGGTGTATTTGAGCGGAATACGGTAGCCCTTGCCGTAGGGGCCGGCGGTCCAACCGGTGTTGATCAGGTAAACGTCGGTGTTGTAGCGTTCCATTTTTTGGCCCAGCATACCGGCATAGATGTCGGGGTTGAGCGGCATGAAGGGTTGTCCGAAAAAGCGCGAAAAGGTGGCTTGGGGTTCGGTAACGCCGGTTTCGGTTCCGGCCAGTTTGGAAGTGTAGCCCATGAGGAACCAAAGCATGGCCTGTTCGCGGTTGAGCTTGGACACGGGCGGCAGGACGCCGTAGGCGTCGGCGGTGAGGAAAAGAATATTGCGCGGATGTCCGCCGGTGGAGCTCTCCTTGATGTTTTTCAGGTAATAGAGCGGATAGGATGCGCGGGAATTGGGTGTAAAACGCGGGTCGAAAAAGTCGAAATGCCCATCGGGATAGACCATGGCGTTTTCCACGATGGCGCCGTGGCGGGTGTAGTCGTCCCGGTGCATGACGGCATTGTAGATTTCGGGTTCTTTTTCGGCGGTGATGTCAATCATTTTGGCATAGCAACCGTTTTCGAAATTGGCGATACCTTGTTCGGACCATCCGTGTTCGTCGTCGCCCAGGAGTTTGCGTTTGGGGTCGGCCGAAAGGGTGGTTTTTCCGGTTCCCGAAAGTCCCAGCAGCAGGGCGGTGTCGCCTTGGGGGCCTTCGTTGGCCGAACAGTGGAGAGGCAAAACATCGTTGAACGGCAACAAATAGTTCATCACCGTAAACAGCATTTTTTTCATGCTTCCCATGTAGGCCGAACCGATGATTACGCCGATTTTGCGTTCAAAGTCCATGGCAATGGCCATGTCGGTGGTTCGGCAGGGATTTTTTTGTCCGGGCCGGCGAATGGCCAGTTCGGCATCGGTGAGTTCGCGCAGGCGGCCTTTGTATTTACGTGAATCGAGTTTTTGGTAAGGCACATGAAGGAGCAAAAAGCTTTCGCCGGCAAAAACGCTGCGGTGGATGTCGGCGGGGACGGGCCGGAACATATTGTCGGTAAACAAGGCGGCCAGGGCGTGGGTGGTAACGGTTTTTACGGGCAGGGCGTAACTGCTGTCGGCACCGACGACGCGGTCGGTAACATAGAGTTTCCCGGCGCGGGAAAGGTAGTCTTTGGCGTCGCGGACCAGCATGTCGAAGGTTTCGGGGTCCACGGGAATGTTGTTGGGCGAAGTCCAATCCACATAGTCCACGGATTTGCCGTGCTTGACAATAAGCGTGTCTTTGGGGCTGCGGCCGGTGCTTTCGCGGGGCGTCCAAGTGGCCAATGCGCCGCTTTGGCTGATGACGGCCTCGCGGTTGTTGACCGCCGCCTGAATCATTTCTTTACGTGTGGGTGTGAATACATGCGGATGGCGGTTGAGGAAGGAAAGGTCTTTTATGTTCATCGGAAAGTGTTTTTTCGGGTTGATTTGTTTCAAATTTATGATATTCGGCACATTTCAAATGCGACAAATATCACGTTTAAAATTTTCGTCCAAAAAAATTATCAACCCAAAAGGCGGGAAGGTGGAAATTTTTTCAGAAAATCGATCAATTTTTGCATAGCCCGTCCGCGGTGGCTGATGCGGTTTTTGTCGTGTGCGCTCATTTGGGCATAGCTCAGTTCAAGGCCATCGGGGCGGAACAGCGGGTCGTAACCGAAGCCGCCCTCGCCTTGGGGTGCGTGCAGGATTTCACCGGGGGCAATGCCTTCGAAGCGAAACCAACGGTGGCCCAAATTGAGCGTGAGCACGGTGCGGAAACGGGCTTGGCGATTATCGTGTCCTTGGAGGACTTCCAATAACTTTTGCCGGTTCAGTTCGTCGGTGGCATCCGGGCCGGCAAAACGGGCACTATGCACGCCGGGGGCGCCGCCCAGGGCGTCCACTTCCAGGCCGGTATCGTCGGCCAACACATCCACACCGAAGCGACGGGCAATTTGCATGGCTTTTTGCAGGGAATTGGCGGCCAAATCCTTGCCCGTTTCTTCCAGGACCAAATCGGAGGCCAGAGCGTTCAAGCTTTCCAGGCGAATCGAAGGCGGCATCAAAGCACGAATTTCATCCAATTTGTGCGGATTGCCCGAGGCCAAATATATCACCCGGTGATAGCGCGGTTTTATGTAGTTTTCCATACCGTAGAGGGCCAATGCCGCACCGGCGGATGCTAAAAAAATCAATAGCAGGGCCTGTCCGGCACTATGCAATTCCATCTCATCAGGGCTCATGGTTTTGTAATGAAAAACCGTGAAAAAGGCCAAAGTGTTGTTTAGAAAGTGAATGAGCACGGAATAAAAAAGCGTGCCCGAACGCCAATACATATAGCCCAACAACAAGCCCAACAAACTGGCACCCACAAATTGCCAAATGTTCATATGGAAAAGGCCGAAAACAAGCGATGAAATAATAATGGCCGTTAGTGGGCGGTATTTTTTGAGCAGGTATTTGAGGATGATGCCGCGGAACAGCATTTCTTCGAGAATGGGAGCGGCAACCGAGAGCAGGAAAAACATCAAAAACGGATGGTTCAAAACCATGGTGGTCATCATGCGAAATTTGGATTCGGCCTCGGGCAGGAAATAGGTTATTCCCATTTCGACAAACAACAATAACACCCATGCCACCAAAGCATAAGGTAACAAGCCCGGATACCGGGGCCGGAATTCGAAGCGGGGTGAAATTTTATAGTGCCTGATGACCAAATAAATGGTCAGCAGCATGGGAATAATGTAGGCAACGAAGAACATCCAAATCAAATCAAATGATTTAAAATCGGCGCCTTCTTTTATTTTGTTCAAATTTAGGAGCACAATCACAATCACCGTAGGAATGACAACGGCGATGGTGAGTATGAGAAATATGGCAAAGATGCCCATCAAATCCTCGACACGCGGAAATAGTTTTTTCTTGGAAGGAAATATTTCATGCATTGTGGTAGGGTTTTCCATGGATTATAGAAAAAGCGCGGTAAAGTTGCTCGGCAAAAATCAAGCGAACCAATTGGTGCGAAAAGGTCATGGGCGAGAGGGATAATTTTTCGTCGGCACGCCGGTAGAGTTCCTCCGAAAAGCCGTAGGCGCCACCGATAACAAACACCATATCCCGGCCCAGGTGGTTGAGTTTGTTTGCCAAATGGGCGGCCCATTGTTCCGATGTAAAAGTTTTGCCCTTTTCGTCCAGCAATATCACATAATCCTTGGGGCTCAGGGCTTTCAATATTTTTTCGCCTTCCTTGCGTTTGCGCACCTCTACGGGCATGTTTTGGGTGTTTTTGAGGTCGTCCAGTTCCTGCATTTCGACCCGCAGCATGCCCGTCAGCCGTTTAAGATAGTCATTGGTGAGCAAGCGCAGATGCGGATTATCGGTGCGTCCCAACACAAGGATACGAACTTTCATATCGATTATTCTGTGGCCATAAAGATAAGATAAAGCGGGGAAATGCGGGAGGGTTAAACTAAAAAACACCCAATGGAAAGATTTTATGCCCCGCCGGAGGCGGGAGAGTCCGGCGGGGCGGGGTTTTTGTATTATTTTTCTGGGTTTAGAGGCCACCCTTGTTTAAAACCGTCGTCGGAATAAACAATGAGCCAGTTTTTCCTTTTTAGTTCGTCATATGTGTAACTCCGAATTTTATAATTTCCGGTTTGTAGTAATTCATTGATCAAATACCAGTCTTTGTTGGCAAAATGCGAATCCGACGTATAATACACAACGGGTTTATTAAAAATGACGATGTCTAATGTGCTATCATTTAAATAATTAACACCGTAATCAAAAATCCCCTCCAAATGGCTATTAAGTATTTTAATTGCTTGTGTGGTGTCTGCCGATATTTTTTGAGGGCTAAATATGGGACTCACCTTATTATTGTTTTTTATGAAAACCCCGTAAACAAAAATATTCCGCTTGGTGTTATTTTGTAATTTTAACTGTGTATCAATAAAATCGCAACTATTTAATACTTGGAGAAATAATACAAATATTGAAATTTTAATCACAAGAATGATATTGTTTTTTATAATCATTAATTTCCTTTTTTATTGGTTGCAACCCAGAAAAAAATTAGTAATTAGCAATTTTATTCATAACAAATTTATTCATTTTTCGCGATTAAATTCTGCTGGCAGCTATCAAGGTTATGAAAGCCGGTATTCGGGTCGGGCGGTTACAGGGAAAAATAATAGTTGGAAAAAATATGTGGGTTTGGAAAAGAGGCCGTATGCAAGTTAAGAGAAACAGGTATTTCCAATACGCGGGATTGAGGATGGTGGCAGGCGTGGCGGAAAGGTGGTAGGGCATGGGGCTATGCAAAATACCCGCGCCAGGGATGGGAGCGGTTATGCGGCGAAGGGTAGGCATCGCTTCAAGCATAAATTATCACACCAAGTTTTGTTCTTTTTGCCGATAACGGCATTGACCATCCTTGCCATAGCTACGGCTATGCCTTCGGAT
>JALVVJ010000010.1 GCA_027023475.1 Flavobacteriales bacterium | reverse complement strand
TGCTGCCACCGGTGTAGAACGGATACACTTTTTTGTCGAAAGTTTTTTCCAACGCTTTTTGCGCCGCCACATAGCCCGGATGGTCGGTGGGCATCATATAGGGATAACCGCCGTGGAAATCCTTCACCTCCACCTTGACCGACGGCGGAGCGATGCTTTGGAAATATTCGGTAAAGAGCCGTGTGATTTCGGCCGGGTCTTGGTCGGGAACCAGGCGCATCGAAATTTTGGCCTTGGCTTGTGAGGGAATAATGGTTTTGGCGCCTTCGCCCGTGTAGCCGCTCCACATTCCGTTGACATCCAGCGTGGGACGAATGGATGCCCGTTCCAGCGTGGTATAACCTTCTTCACCTTCCAGCGCTTCCACGCCCAGCATTTTTTTGTATTGTTCTTCGTCGAACGGAATGGCGTTAATACGCGCCCGTTCTTCGGGCGTAAATTCCACCACACGGTCATAAAAGCCCGGAATAGTAATACGGTGTTTGTCGTCGTGCATACGGGCAATCATCCGGGCCAGCACATTGGCCGGATTGGCCACCGCTCCGCCATATAGGCCCGAATGCAAATCGTGCGAAGGGCCCGTTACCGTAACTTCCACATAGGAAAGCCCGCGCAATCCTGCGGTGATCGACGGCACGTCCTTGGCCACAAGCGAAGTGTCGGAAATCAGTATGATGTCGTTGCGCAAAAGTGCGTGGTTGTTTTTGACAAACCATTCCAAGCTGGGCGAGCCCACTTCTTCCTCCCCTTCGATCATCACCTTGACGTTGGCCGGCAGGCGGTTTCGGGAAATCATATACTCCAAGGCCTTGACGTGCATAAACATTTGGCCTTTGTCGTCGGCGGCACCGCGGGCCACAATGGTGCCTTCGGGATGTTCGTCGGTTTGCTTGATCACCGGCTCAAAGGGGTCGGATTCCCAGAGTTCCAGCGGGTCGGGCGGTTGCACGTCGTAATGGCCGTAAACCAACACGGTGGGCAGCGCCGGATCGATGATTTTTTCGCCGTAAACAATGGGATAACCGGGCGTTTGTTCGAGCCGCACATTTTCCAGGCCGGCTTTTTCCAGGTATTCCTTGACCTTTTCGGCGGCGCTGACCACGTCTTGGGCATACACGGGGTCGGTGCTCACCGAGGGAATACGCAAAATATCGAACAATTCGTTCAGGAAACGCTCCTTATGGGTTTCGATATAACTTTTCAGGTCGTCCATACAAAGAAATTTAGCATTTGAATTCCAATCAAAGGTAAAAAAATTGTTTTATTTGACCGCTGCCGGTAATTTGTAATGGATTTTTCGGGCGCCTCCCGCACAAGTTCACGCAAGCTGCGCTGCTGCGCATCGCAGCGCGTTCACTTGGCGGGACCGGGCTGTCCGCTCAAATGCGGCTTGGGCAAGGCCGGTTTTTGTAAAGCCGGTGCCGTGGTCTCTTGCGCTGCGAGCCCCCGTCACCGGCACAAAAAATTCGGCTTGCCCCGCGCCGCATAACCGCTCCCATCCCTGGCGCTTTTTTGCGCGCGATAAATCGCGCGGCCACAATGATACATCCGGCCTTGGTTGAAGCATCCGGGTTTATGGTTAATGTCCTACTGCAAACATTGAAGGAGAATAACAACACACCAAAACCGTTATGTCCCCATGCCCCGGTTATTAACCCGGATGATAAGTGATGGCATTTACAAAGTCCAAAACCGTTTTTTCGGCGGGCACTTCGAGCTTCAAAAAGGGTTTGTGGGCCACCAAAAAGGCAATGATGTCGGCCTGTTGCAAGGCGTCGGGAATGCCGGTAAGGGTGAGTTCTTCGTAGCTTTTGCCTTCCAGGTTGGGTTCCACGGCCACCACATTCATTTCTTGGGCCAACAGCATGCGCGCCACGGCCAGGGCGGGCGATTCGCGCAGGTCGTCGATGTCGGGCTTAAAGGCCAGGCCCATGGCGGCAATCAGGGGTTTGCGTCCATGTTTCATTTCGAATGCCAGAGCGGCATTTTTGATTTTTTCGGCCACCCAAAGCGTTTTGTAGTTATTGATTTGCCGGGCGGTGCGGATCAGCCGGGCTTGTTCGGTGTAGTCGTGAACGATAAACCAAGGGTCAATGGCAATGCAGTGGCCACCCACGCCCGTGCCGGGCCGCAAAATATTGACGCGCGGATGTTTGTTGGCCAAATCGATCAGTTCCCACACATTGATGCCGGCCGCATCGCTGATGAGCGAAAGTTCGTTGGCAAAGGCAATTTGCACATCGCGCGAAGCGTTTTCGACCAGTTTGACCATTTCGGCCGTGCGCGCGTTGGTGGGGTAAAGGTTGCCGCGCACAAAATGGCGGTAGAAATCGATGGCCTTGCGGGTGGAGGTTTCGTCCAGCCCGCCTATGGCGCGGTCGTTGTGTTGGAGTTCGTAAAGGATACGTCCGGGCAACACGCGTTCGGGGCAATAGGCCATAGAAAAATCACCGTCCAGGTCGGGACGTAGTTCGCGGAGCAGGGCAGCCATTTTTTCGGTGGTGCCCACGGGCGAAGTGGATTCGATGATGACCAAATTGCCTTTTTGGAGTTGGGGAGCCAAATTGCGGATGGCACTTTCCACGTAGGACAGGTCGGGAATGTGTTCGTCGCCGCGGGTGGGCGTGGGCACGGCCACCACAAACACATCGGCGGGCACAGGCTTGGTGGTGGCGCGGAGCATACCGGCCTCGGTAACCTTTTTGACCAGTCCTTCAAGGTCGGGTTCCACGATGTGGATTTCGCCGCGGTTGACGGTTTCCACCACGCGGTGATTTACGTCCACACCGGTTACGCGGAGTCCTTTGGAAGCCATCAGGGCGGAAGTGGGGAGGCCTATGTAGCCCAGTCCCATAACAACGACTTGTGGTTTGGCTTTATTCATAGTGAGCAATTAAGTTTGTTCGGAATAAAAAAATTGCGCCAGGGATGGGAGCGGTTATGCGGCGAAGGGGCGCGGCATGGTTTGCTGCCGGCGAGGAGGCTCCGAGGAACCGAGGAGACCCCGCCCGGCCCATGGCAAACCGCCGCGGACCGAGCCGCATTTGAGCGGACAGCCCGACGGCCCCGCATAGGCGTTGCAACTGCAACGCCCTGAGGAGCGGCAAGCGCGAGGGCGCTCCGCCGGCCGAAGCGCTTGACGATGCGCCGCCGCGGCGCGCGAAACCTGTCCCGCACATTGCGCAGCAATGTCGGGAGCGCGCCGGACGGCTTGCCGGAGGCAAGCCGTTGCGGGCCTCGGCCCGCCGGCGGCGCTCCGAAGGCAGGGGCCGGGGCGCCCGAAAAATAATATGTGGACAGCGCCTGTTGCACTACGTATTCAAGTTTAGGAAATAATCCGCAATACGCCCGGCCGCCCGTCCGTCGCCGTAAGGGTTGTGGGCGCGTTTCATACGGGTGTAAAGTTCTCCGCCGCTAAGCAATTCGGCGGTCCGGGAAAAAATTTTGTCTTCGTCGGTGCCCACCAGGAGCACGGTGCCCGCCTCCACGGCCTCGGGGCGTTCGGTGGTTTCGCGCATCACCAGCACGGGTTTGCCCAAGCTCGGCGCTTCTTCCTGGATGCCGCCGCTGTCGGTGATGATAAGGTAGCTGCGGTTCATCAGCCAAACAAAGGCGGGATAACCCAAGGGCTCGATGAGCCGGATGTTGGGAATGCCACCCAGCAGGTCGAAAACGGGTTTGCGCACGTTGGGGTTCAGATGCACCGGATAGATGATTTGCGCGCCGGGATGCTCGCGGGCAATGCGGGCCAACGCCCGGCAAATGCGCAGGAAACCGTCGCCGAAATTCTCGCGGCGGTGGCCCGTTACCAGGATGATTTTGGCCTTGGGGTCGATGACTTCGTTGTGCAGGTAACGGATTTCGTCGTCGGTGTAGTGGTTGAGTTTTTCGGTGGCCCATAGCAAGCTGTCGATCACCGTGTTGCCGGTAACGCGGATGGCCGTGTCGGGCACGTTTTCGTCGAGCAGGTTTTGGCGGGCGCGTTGGGTGGGCGCAAAATGGATGTCGGTGAGCCGCCCGGTGAGTTGGCGGTTGATTTCCTCGGGGAAAGGCGCCCATTTGTTGTGGGTGCGCAGGCCGGCTTCCACGTGGCCCACCTTGATTTGCTTGTAAAAAGCGGCCAGGGCACTAACGAAAGTGGTGGTGGTGTCGCCGTGGACCAGGATATAGTCGGGCCGGTAGTCGTCCAGCACGCTTTGGAGTTGTTCCAGGATGCGGGCCGTGAGCCCGTGCAAACTTTGGCCCGGACGCATAATGTTCAGGTCGTAGCGGGGACGGATTTCAAAAAAATTAAGCACCTGGTCGAGCATTTCGCGGTGCTGTGCGGTAACGCATACTTCGGACTTGATTTCCGGTGCGGCCGAAGCCAAGGTACGCACCACCGGAGCCATTTTGATGGCCTCGGGGCGCGTGCCGAATATGCTAAGGATTTTCATTGAAAAAAATCAGAGCCGTTGTTTTTCCATTTTGACGTCGAAGGCCTCGATTTGGTCGCCTTCTCGGATGTCGTTAAAGTTTTTGATGGTCAAACCGCATTCGTAGCCCTTACTTACTTCCTTCACGTCATCCTTGAAGCGTTTGAGCGAGCTCAATTCGCCGGTGTGGATAACGATGCCGTCGCGGATAACCCGTACCCGGGATTTGTTGTGGATTTTGCCCGAGGTAACCATACATCCGGCTACGGTTCCCACGCGCGACACTTTGAAGGTTTGGCGCACTTCGGCCGTTCCGGTAACTTCTTCGCGTTCCACGGGCGAGAGCATATTTTCCAAGGCGGCCTTCACATCGTCGATTACTTCATAGATGATGGAATAGGTCTTGATTTGAACGCCTTCTTCCTGGGCCAAACGCGCCGCTTGACCCGAGGGACGCACGTTGAAGCCGATGATAACGGCATCGGATGCGGCGGCAAGGTTGACATCGGTTTCGGTAATTTGGCCCACACCTTTGTGGATGATGCGCACTTCGACTTTTTCGTTGGACAGTTTGATCAAAGCATCGGACAGGGCTTCGACCGAACCGTCCACATCGCCTTTGATAATCAGGTTGAGCTCTTTGAATTCGCCCATTTGCAAGCGGCGACCGATTTCGTCCAGCGTAATATGACGTTGGGCGCGCAATTGTTGTTCGCGGTAAATTTGGTCGCGACGTTGGGCGATTTTTTTGGCCTCGCGTTCATCGGCATAGACTTTGAACTTGTCGCCGGCGCGAGGGGCGCCTTCGAGTCCGATGATTTGCACGGGCATGGAAGGTCCGGCTTCTTTGATGCGATTGCCGCGTTCGTCATACATGGCGCGCACCTTTCCGTGGGTGCGGCCGGCCACCATATAATCGCCCACATGCAGAGTTCCGTTTTGAACGAGCAAATTGGCCGTATAACCTTTTCCTTTTTCGAGCGATGCTTCGATCACGGTTCCCGAAGCAAGACGTTTGGGGTTGGCTTTGAGTTCCATTAGTTCGGCCCTAAGCAGGATTTCTTCGAGTAAATTATCCACACCCAGGCCTGTTTTGGCCGAAATATCGGCCGATTGGTATTCGCCGCCCCAATCTTCGACCAGGAGGTTCATTTGGGCCAGTTGGTTTTTGATTTTATCGGGGTCGGCGTCGGGTTTGTCCACTTTGTTAATGGCGAAGATGATGGGCACGCCGGCGGCCTTGGCGTGGTTGATGGCTTCTTTGGTCTGTGGCATGATGCCATCATCGGCGGCAATGATAATCACGGCAATATCGGTTACTTGCGTTCCGCGAGCCCGCATGGCGGTAAAGGCCTCGTGTCCGGGCGTGTCGAGGAAAGTGATTTTTTTGCCATTGGGCAAAGTAACATTATATGCCCCGATATGCTGGGTGATGCCGCCGGCTTCGCCGGCCACCACGTTGGCCTCGCGAATATAGTCGAGTAAGGATGTTTTTCCGTGGTCCACATGGCCCATGATGGTTACCACCGGCGGGCGTTCGACCAGGTCGTCGGGGTTGTCGGTTTCTTCGACTTCCTCTTCTTCCACTTCATCCACATCGGCAAATTCCACTTCAAAACCGAATTCGCCGGCCAAGAGTTCGATGGTTTCCTTGTCCAAACGTTGGTTTACCGTAACCACCATACCCAATTCTTCGAAGGCCTTGGCAATGATTTCGGTAGGATCCACCTCCATCAGTCCGGCCAATTCGTTCACGGTAGCAAACTCGGCCACGCGGAGTGTGCTTTCAAGTCGTTTTTCTTCTTCCAATTGTTTGGCCAACTTGGCTCGCCGGCGTTCGCGTTTTTCGCGTTTGGCTTTTTTCTTGGTGCCTTCACGGGCTTGGAGCCGGGCCCATCGTTCTTCCAATTGCTTGCGGATAAGTGCGTCTTTTTCCTCTTCGGTTTGAGGTTTGGCTTTGGTTTTGGCTTTGGACGCGGCTTCGGCACCGGTGGAACGCAAAACGCGTTTTTTGCGTTTCTTTTTCTTGGGTTTGGGCGCCGTTACTTTGGGGCGGGTTTCGTTGTCCACTTTGGACAGGTCGATTTTTTCGCCCGTAAAATTCAGGGTAGGAGATTCGGGAATTTTGGTTTCTATGTGTTCGGTTTGGGCCGTTTCCGGTTCCGGCGCAGGTTCGGCCGTTTTTTCTTCGATTTGCCCGGGTTCTTCGACCGTTTCGGGTGAAGGCGCCGGCTCGGCCGTTTGGGGTTCCGGTGCCTGTTCGGGCATTGAATCCGGTTCCTTTTCTTTTTTGGTCTTCCGTTTTTTGCCGGTTTTTTTCTTGGGTTTTTCCAAGTCGATTTTTCCCACCACTTTCAATTGTGGTTGCTCGACCTGTTCGGCTTCGTCCGGTTTTTCTGCGGGTTTTTCTTCGACGGGTTCCGGTTGGGGCTCGGGTGTTTTGGCCGGAGCCGGGGCCGGTTGTTCGGGTTCGTGGGCTACGGCGGATTCGGCAGGAGCGCTCTCGGCCGGTTCGCTCAATTTGGCCCGCAAACTGCCGTCGGCGTCGAATTTATCCAAAATCAGCTCCAACATTTGGCCGTCCACCTTGGTGGTGGGCTTAATTTTGTCGAAGCCCTGTTCTTTCAAATAATCGGCAAGCGTGTGGAGCCCAAGGTTGAGCTCCTTCATAAAGAATCGTATGCTTTGTTTTTTTGCCATTGGGTCGTTCCTTAGTTTGGACTAAATAATTTTTTCAAAGATAAGTGATATTCGTTTACTTCAATCAAAGGGGATTAATCGTAGAGTTCTTCGCGCAAAATATCCATTACTTCGCGCACGGTTTCTTCTTCCAATCCGGTTCGGCGCACCAAATAATCCACATCGTGTTCCAGTACGCTTTTGGCGTAGTCCAATCCGATTTTGCGGAAGGCCTCGATGATGGAAGGCGCAATTTCGTTTTCGAATTCGGTGAGTTCGATATCCTCTTCGGCATTTTCTTCGAAGCGCTTGATGTTCAACCGGCGCTCGGTGATCATAGACGCCAGTGTTACGTTCACGCCGTTTTTGCCGATGGCTTTGGATACATCGTCGGGTTTCACATAGATGTCGGCCTCGGGTTCACCTTCATCGTTGTTGTAAAGATACAATTTAACCACTTTGGCGGGCGAAATAGCGCGTTGAATAAACAGTTCTTCGTTATCGGTGTAGTTAATAACATCGATATTTTCGTTGCGCAATTCGCGCACAATGCCGTGAATACGCGAACCCTTGATGCCCACACAGGCACCTACGGGGTCTATACGGTCGTCGAATGTGGAGACGGCCACTTTGGCCTTGACGCCGGGGATGCGGGCTATTTTATTAACGGTTATCAAACCCTCTTCAATTTCGGGAATTTCCTGTTCGAATAATTTTTTCAGGAAATTATTATCGGTTCGCGAAAGCACCACCAAGGGTTTGTTGTTGTGAATTTCCACCTTTTTGATTACGCCTTTGACGCGTTCGTCTTTGCGGAACGAATCGGAAGGGATTTGTTCTTCCTTGGGCAAAACCAATTCGTGTCCTTCGTCGTCGATCAGGTAAACCGCTTTTCGACGCACGTGATTGACTTCGGCCGTGTATATTTCGCCCACGCGGTCTTTGAAAAAGTCGAACACTTGTTTGTTTTCGTATTCGGTGAGTTTGGAATCGAAAAGTTGTTTGAGACGCATAACATAGCGACGGCCCAAATCTTCGATTTTCACCTCTTTGGAAATTTCGTCGCCCACTTCGGCTTCGGGATCGATTTTACGGGCATCGGAGAGCCGGATCTGACGGTTGGGGTTAAAATCTTCGGCGTTGTCGTCCACTACTTCGTAATACACCCACATTTCGATATCGCCGTTGTCGGGATTGATAATCACATCGAAATTGTCTTCGGGTTGTTCCACTTCTTTATCCTTATCTTTTCCTTTTTTTCGTTCAATTCCTAATTTTTTTCGCAGGGTGGATTCGAGCACTTCCTGCAAAATACCGAGCAACTCATCATGGCTGATAAGTCGTTCTTCTTTGTATTCCTTAAAAGCTTCGATAAATTCTTTATTTCCCATAGTTGATTGATTTTTCAGAATTGTAGTTTGACTTTGGCTTTGGTTATTTGTTCATAAGGTATTTCGATACGTTTGGTTACGGTGTGCTTGCCTTTGCCCACGGGCTTGGGCTCGCGCACTTTTTGTTCCAAGACGATACCCGCGTCGTCGATTTCCACCAATTGGCCTTCGTGTGTTCCTTCGGGGGTTTGCACTTGAAGGCGCCGGCCGATATTTTTGGGAAATTGACGACGGTCGGAAAACCAACGGCTGATGTCGAAGGTGCTAACGGTCAGTGCATAATCCTCTTCTTCGGTTTCCATGGCGTTTTCCACCTCACGGCTTATCCGCACACATTCGCTTAATGGAACCGGGCGGTAGCCGTCGATGACGAGCGACACGTTACGTTCGGACCCAATGTCCAAATCCAGGATAAACAAATCCGGGTTTCGTGCTACGCTTTGCTCGATTAGTTCCCGTATTTTTTGTTCAAAGCTCATTTTGTCCGTTGCTTGGGTATCCAATAAAACGGGGGCTTTTCAGCCCCCATCCACATCATCCGTAAATACCGGTGCAAATATACGATATTTTTCGGGTTGGGTCAAATATTATCGAAAGGGTTTACCATTTGATGAATTTTTGAACAAATATTCCTTTTTCCGTTTTTACGGCGATCCGGTAAACTCCGGGGGACATTTTACGCAAGTCGATGGGTGAATTATTGTTTAAAAAACGGTCGGTCATAATTAATTTTCCTTGCATGTCTTTAATTTCATAGCTTATAAGCGATGTAAAATCGTGTTGAATGTAAAGGAAATCAGATGTGGGATTGGGATATACGCGAATTTGCGTATTTTTTTGCAACGCAATATCCAAAGGCGTATCGGATAATCTGATAACCGCCCCACCACCGGCTTCCACAACGGTTGTAAAACTAATCGAATCGGTTGTTTCGGTATAATTAATAGCTTGATGATCGTAAACATTTTCAACCCCTTGTACCGGATATCCGATTGCATTTTTGTTGACTGTAATCTGTATGGCTTGGGAAGCATTAACATCGGTATTAACAGCAATGACATATTTGGGATGACTTGTATCCGTACTATCGTAGTGCATTTTTACTTCTCCCCTGTTCGACTGCACTGCGGATTGATCTTGAAAAACACGAAGTTTGAGCAATGTACCGGCAAGAACATTGAGTTCTTCATTGATATCTTCCACTTCAATAAGCCGCACAGTGGGTTGGCCGGATTCGTCCAAAAGGCCTAAAAGGTAAGGATATTCCGACTCATATAGAAAATACCAAATCCCTTTGGCTCCCTGCATTACGGCCAAATATACTTCCAAACGCAATTCTTTCGGATAGACTTGCCGCCAATAACCGCCATTTTCGGGTGTCTCCACATCGCCAAAAGCTTGCAACACAACCCACATGGGTCGATTAATACTATCACAATGCCTTTCGCGAACTGTGTTGATATAATCCGAATATGGCGGAGGATCAGGCATACTCGAAAAATAAGATGGCATGTAATCGCTTACATCGCCTATGCTGTCTCCGTCCTCGAAAGGATAGGAAACCATCATCACCACATCGGGTTGCAAATAACTATCCAATTCGTCCATTAATGCTTCATCATGCCAAGTGGAAAGAATAGGATGCGGCGCATCCGAAGTAATTTGTGCCAATAAGTTTTTGGCCCGCTGTAATGTATTCATATCTATCCATGAAGGAATCGGTTCATCATAAAGGAAATAACCCAATACAACCGGTGAGCGTTTCAATCGTTCAATGGAATCATTCAAAATTGCCTGGGTAATTTCGGCATCGGTTACGGCCTGACTACCACTTTGTTCGATAACTTCATGCAAATGCTGCATAGAAGCGATTACCTTAACATCATATAGTTCGGCAATATCTAAGATAGTGTCCAATGTATAACCAATGGGGTCATAGGATAGAAAAACGGCATTGAACCCTCCGTTGTGTAAATTTTGGAATGATGTATGATGATAGGTGCCGGCAGTATTGACATCAAACAAAAAGTCATCCACCGTTCGAAAATCACCTTTAACCGACCAAACTCCGATAGGAAAAAATTGGGGGTCATAATCTTGTGCCCGGCTTATTTTGACATTGCCAAAAATGCTTAGCCATAATAAAATGATGAGTAAATGAGTGCGATAAACGAGATGGGGTGTCCAGAATTGAATTTTCATTTTTACTTAGTATTTGAATATTCAAATGTATTAAAAATTTAAATAGTTACAAAAAAATATGTTAGCATGGATATTAATTGCTTAAAATAATGATGTAAAAAGGTCTTTGCGAAAATTCTTATTATAAACCAACGTATTCTTTTTACTTTTTTCTATTTGAAAATTCCTTGCAATAATTTATTCGCCGAAATCAAACGAAGCACATTTAAAGTAAAATCCGCTAATAGCATTAATATTACCGTTCAGGGAGACCGATTGCTATAAATTGATTTTAATTTTGGACGGCTAACAGTATCCGCGGTGCAAAAGGCGAGACACCACAGGCGGCGCGCCGGCTTGTGGAGCGCCCGAAAAATAAAAATATTCAGCATAATTTGCCTCAATGAACAGCTTGTTATATCTTTATGCGGTAAACAAATAACCTATGAAAAAAGCCGGTATTATCCTTTTGGTGATGGCGCTGATTTTGGCCCTGACCAATCCCGACAAAGACGATTTCAAGGATTTTGTGACCCAAAACATTCAAAAAGAGCTTGTTAAAAAAGGTAAGGACGATCAGGTAAGTCAAATTTTCAAGCCCTTGGCCGATGGTTTGGCCCAGTTGGGCGGGAGTTTAAGCTCGGCTTTTGCGCATCGCGAAAATTATTACCTTTTTTCTATTTTCACACTGGGCCCCGAAAATGAACCCGATGCGCCGCGCTATTTGGGTATTGGAACACAATTTTTTCGGTTGAACTAAGTTTTAAGCAGAGCTTCCGTAGGAAATGTTACCGGCAATTCGACGGGTATTTGCCCGAAAATTCCTGTTTTTATTCTCGTTGTCAATAAGATTTAATTAACTGAAAACTAACCGTTTAAATATGACGGTTGATATTTTTTTTCGCTATACCGGTTGTATTTTAGCGGTTGAGAACCAAAAAAAACTCAATATCATGAACAAGCTCAAAGAAGTATTGTATAGCAAAATCGAAGCCCACCGCCCGCGCACGCGACGCCTTGCCAAAGAATACGGCGATGTGGTGGTGGATCAGGTGCATGCCCGTCAAATAGTGGGTGGAATGCGCGGTATCAAATGTTTGATAAGTGATATTTCCTACCTGGATCCTTACGAAGGCATCCGCTATCGCGGTTATACCTTGCCCGAGGTGTTTGAAAAATTGCCCAAGCCCGACGGAGCCGAAATGCCCTACGTGGAAGGCCTGTATTATTTGCTGCTGACCGGCGAAATTCCCACACGCGAACAGGTGGAAGATTTGATCATTGACATGAACAACCGCCGGATTATTCCCAAATACGTATGGGATGTTATCGATTCGTTTCCCAGCGAAAGTCATCCCATGGCCATCCTGTCGGCCGCTGTGATGAGTTTGGAACGCGAATCGTTGTTCAACATCAAGTATCGCCAAGGGATGAAAAAAACCGATTATTGGGATCCCACCTATGAAGATGCTACGAATTTGCTAGCCAAAATTCCGCTTATCGGGGCTTATATTTATCGCAAACTTTATCATCCCGAAGGGGCACATCGTTATCCCGACCCTACTTTGGATTTGGGCGCCAATTTTGCCTATATGATGGGTAAGGACAAACCCTACGACGATGTTTCGCGTATGTATTTTATCATCCATGCCGACCACGAAGCCGGTAATGTGAGCGCCCATACGGGGCACTTGATTGCCAGTTCGCTTTCGGATGTGTATTATGCCATTTCGGGCATGATCAACGGTTTGGCAGGCCCGTTGCATGGATTGGCCAACCAGGAAGTGCTACGTTGGTTGCAAGGTTTGATGGAAAAATTCGGCGACAATGTGCCCGGCGAAGAAGAACTGCGGGCCTACGTGTGGGACACGCTCAACAGCGGACAGGTGATTCCCGGTTACGGCCATGCCGTATTGCGGCGTACCGACCCTCGCTATATGGTGCAACGTGAATTCTGCCTCAAACACTTGCCCGACGATCCCATTTTCAAATACGTTGATGCCCTTTACAAAGTGGTTCCCGATGTGCTCAAAGAACACGGCAAGGCCAAAAACCCTTGGCCCAATGTGGATGCCCAGTCGGGTGTGGTGCAATGGCATTACGGCGTGCGCGAATACGATTTCTATACCGTGCTATTTGCCATCGGCCGTTCCATCGGCGTGTTGTCCAACATTATTTGGGACCGTGCATTGGGCTATCCCATCGAACGCCCCAAATCCATCACCACCGACATGCTGGAAGAAATGGTGGGTATCAAAAAGTAAATCATTTCGTTGGTTTGATAAAAATATCCCCCGAAAGCCGAAGGCCGCCGGGGGATTCGTTTATTTTACCGGACAGGCATCACAATCCGGAAACTTGCATATCCTTGGGATATTGCACCTTGAAGCGGAAAAACATACGAACACTTTGTCCGGCGGGAATGTTTTTGTCCCAAGTGATGATGCCTTTTCTATCTATCGATCCGTCGGTTTCGGTGTCTTTGACCTTAATGTGTTCGTCTTGTGAGACGGGGAAACGGTCTTTGACAATGATGTGGACGGGCATATGCTTGTGATTGGTAACGGTGATGATGTATCCTTTGCTTCGCGTAACCTTGCTGCCCAACAGGTTGTAATCGTCAAAGCGCTTGTCTTCCTTGCGGTCAACCGTAATTTCGGTATCGATACCCAAGGGCAGGTCGGTGCCTGTGTCCTTGTCGCCGGGGTTGATATACACTTCGCCCGTATAAACACCTTCGAAATAAATGCGGGCCCGACCGGGAACAAGCCGGTGGCTGCTCAAATTCTTGACGCTTGCACGCAAGTAAACATTACGGTCGTAACCCGGGGCTGTAAAGTAGGTATATTCGGCCGGCGTGTCGAAACTGTCCAAACGAACCAATACGGGCCGGTTGTTTGAAGCCACGGTATAGCGAACCGAGGGTTTGTATTCCACCTGCAAGGTACTGTTTACCTGATCAACGGCGGCGTAGTCCATGGCGGGTTCGGCTTCCATGGTCATCACAACATTCTCTGCCTTTTTGGCTCTGGCGTCCTTGGTACGATAAACCGGTGGCGAGTAAGGGCGCAAATACCAGGGGCGAACCGTGGGCAGATGCAGACGGTAACGGGGTTGGTAGGAGGATAGGGTAACGGGGACATTATCCCAATCCAGTCCGGTTTTTTGGCGTATTTCGGCCTGGTATACCCAGTGCAAATCGGCGCCGGCGCCCGTGCTACGCACGGTATAAACCGGTGTCCAGGTGGCGCCGTCGGCCAGGTAAGTAAAGCCAAAGCGGAATTTTCCGGCCCGGGCTACCGAAAGCGTCAATACGGCATCGTAGGTTTCGCGGTTGCCGGCGGATTGAAGTTCGTTTAATTGTTTGCGCAGTTTTTTCAGTTCCTTGTTCAGGGGTTCGCCTGCCTTTTTGAGCCGGAAAAGTTCTTTGTAGATAGCTTCGGTGCGTTTTTTATAGTAGGCCGAAATTTGCTGCACGGATGCCAGTGTGGCGTTTTTATCCAGTTTGAGGTTTTGTTTGATAAATCCCTGTTCGGTTTTGAGGGCTTGTTCGCGCGCCCGGATGTCGGTCAGTTGGGATTCCAATTGATCGATACGGCTTTTGAGTTTTTTGATTCGGGCTTTGTCCTTGGGTGTAATAAGGAAATTTTTTTGGAAATCGGTGTGCACAATATCGGCATGGCCTACACCTTTGACTAGAAAACTTTCGCGGCGCATACGCGGACTGAGCCCGTGCACAATCAGGGTTTGCATACCGGCCGGAAGTGTAACTTCGGCCGTATGGGTCATTTGGGCCAGGCCGCGATAAACTTTTACATAGCTTACGGGAGCCGTTACTTCGATTTGCGCCCGCAGCGGGATGCTCAGCAGGACAAACAGAAGGAGCAATAGGAAGTTTTTCATAAGAATGAGGATTTTGTGTAACAAATTAAAACAAATTCCGTTCCAAAGCAAGTTTGTGCAAAATTTTTTGAAGGTAGCGGTCGATGATGACCGGATTGTTTCCGCCAAATATTTTGATAAATGAAAATAAATAACGGGGAAAAAAGGTGTTGGGTTTTTAAAAAATGGTTATTTTTGAGCAAAATAATATCAATAGATAAATATCTTAAAATTACTGGATATGAAACTCGAAAAAATTCTTGACAATCTTAATTCCCTCGAAAAGAACGCTTTTATTAAAATTATTGATAACATCATTGCCAACAATCCAAAAAATTTTAAGCAAATAGATAAAATACTAAGTGCTTCCGATAAAGGTTTAAAATCGGTTGATAGCCAAAATATTGCGACTATTTTTAATCTTATTGAAGATGAGTTTATTGAAACAATAAAAAAGGAGTTTGTTGATACAAGTTCTCAACTTGACATTTTGATTGATATTATCACAAGGGATGGGAATAACATAATGAAGCAAGATTGGTTTTCAAGATTGTACGAATTAGAAATTAGAAAAATTAAAAGCAAAGTAAAAGAGCTTGAAAAAGCAATTGTAAGTGAAAAATCTGAAATAGATGAAACAAGAAAAAGAGATTATAAAATTTACCGTGCTTGTGTAAATATTGCATATCATAATGATGAATTAAACAACCGAGAAGCTAGAATAACTGACGATGAACTTTCAATATTATTGACTTTATCCAAAGAGTTGGATTTATCGCAAGAAGAACGGAAGTTGATAAACTATATGGTAATTCCTATAAAAAAGTTCGATGTTGACAGATTAATAACTAATTTAAGGAATATCGGTATCATTTTTTATTCAAAAAAACATAATACAATTTATGTGGCAGATGAAATTGTAAGGATTTTGCGTAAACTTCGTGGAAAAGATATTGCCGATAAATATTTACGAAGAATTTTAAGAGTACTTCGTGCGCCCGAAATAAATTTGATAGCAAAAAAATATAATATAGATCGTAAATTGAGTATCAATGAAAAAATCAAACAAATAATCAAAGACGGTATAGGAATTAAAGCAATATTATCCAGCGCGGTTTATAAAGATGGTACTAAACTAACGGATAAGAAAAAATTTGTAAATGAATTGTGGACTAAACGATTACAAATACAAACGCCATTGAGAGGTGCGACACTTGAAGAAAAAATTGAAAATCTTATTGCCTATTTTGAAAGTCTCGAAAAGGATGAAAAAGTAGGAATTTCCATTGATGGTTATGAAAAATTATTAGTTGATCTGAATGAAAGTTTGCCTAAAACCAATCAATTGGTAAAAAATGTTTTTGAATTGCAGGAAGAATTTGTATTGAATAGCGATCTTTTGTTAGACTATAATATCAAACCCAGAGATATTTTAGATTTAATCCCACAGGAAGATCTAATTAAATTTTGCAAAGAGCGAAATATTAAAACTCGCGGTAACGAAATAATCAATATTCTTGAAAGTTATAAAGACGCTGAAAACCTTTACCTGGAAAATTATGAGAATATTGGTTTTAGAAATTTGGCTGCGCTTAAAGAAAATGGCATTATAATCAAAGAAAGTGAATTGGGCGTAAAATTTGAGGAACTTACAAGGAAGATTTTTGAAGAACTTGGATTAAATGTAGATGAAAAATTAAGACGCAAATTAAATACAAAAAAAGATAAAATTGATATTATCATAAATCTTGGGGATAATAAATTGATAATAGTCGAATGTAAAACTGTGAAGGAACGGGGATATAATAAGTTTTCGACTGTTTCAAGGCAATTAAAAGCATACATGACATTGGTAGAGAAAAATGGATATGATGTTCGTAAATTACTTTTGATTGCGCCTGATTTTAGCGACGACTTTATAGATGATTGCGAGATGGATGAATTAGATTTGTCGTTGCTTACGGCAAACTCATTGATAAAAATTTATAATGGTTTTAAAAAGTCCAAACTTAAACAGTTTCCTTATAAGTTATTAATGCGTGACGTATTAATAAACTCAGACAGAATTGTGAAAGCAATAAGTAAATAGTTTATAATTAATTTCATAGTTGTCTTGTTGGTCTCACAAAAATACAGACTGAATTGCTGAATATGATAGATATCTTGCCATTGACTAATACTACAAAATGACCGTAAATCCGAACAACGGTAAAGCTAAAATCTTGCGGCAATACAATACCTTGCAAATGGAAATACCTTCCCAAACGAATTGGGTTTGGTTGATAATCAGTTTTTTGTGGTTGTTTGTGTGGGGTACCGGGTTGATAGGAGTAATAAGAGAATTTGAGCAATCCGATTTGACAAATAATGTACTAGGAATTATCAGCTTGATATTTACACTATTCTGGCTTTTGGCTTGGTTGGCTGTTGGTTCGGGTATTGTTTTCCTACTGCTTTGGGGGTTTTTCGGCAAGGAAACTTTTAGGTTGGAAGGCGGCCGGGTAGTATTGGAAAAAACCGTGTTCGGAATAGGGAAAAAACACATTTTGGATAAGGCCGGAATAAAAAATTTCAGGTTGGAACCGGCAAATGCCCATTGGCTCGGTCCGAACCGTTGGGCTTTTTATGGTCTAGGCCCAGGGAAAATATTGTTTGACTATCATACGAAAACCTATTCTTTCGGAATGGCTTTGGACGATGCCGAAGCCCGGCAAATTGTCGATATGTTGAAGGAAAAATTTGCACTTACACATAACAAATCTCAGGATGAATATTCGCCGAATTAGGTCGATGATAAAACTTATTTCCTTATTTAAACAGAAAACAAAAAAATCATGGAGATATACAGGGACAACGGTCGGGCAAAAATCATCAGGGATTTCAACGGCTTGACCATTGATATACCGTCAAAAAAGGTTTGGTGGTGGCTTATCTTTGCCTTGATATGGTTAGTCGGTTGGTATTTCGGTATGCAGTCCGCTATACACGAAATCCAATCGAACAAAGCGGTAGATTTAGGAGCCAAATTTTTTTTGATGGCCTGGCTTGTAATTTGGATTGCGGGTGGGTTGTTTATTATTTTCCTAATACTTTGGGGATTTTTCGGCAGGGAAAAATTTATAGAGGAAGGAAACCGTATATTATTGCAAAAATCCATTTTGGGTATTGGAAAAAAATATGTGTTGGACAAAAAGGCAATAAAACATTTTCGCAGGGCACGGTTGGATCACGGGCGATTCGGGGTAGCATTGTCCTCCGATTTGGGACTGGGGGGCGGCAAAATCAAATTCGATTACGGCTTGCGGACTTTTTCATTTGGCAAGGCCTTGGACGATGCCGAGGCGGATTTTATTATCGATTTGTTGCAGAAAAAATTTAATAACAAATCATTCTGAAAAAAAATAAACCTATTGGCCAGGTTATACATTTATTAAAAATCCCTAACTTGTAGGGAAAAAATTTTGCTTATGCCCGAAAATACAAGCAAATCCCACACCGCCGAAGTCGTGGATTTGAGGTTCCGCATACGCCGGTTTTTGCGCCGCTTGTTGAGTATCCGCCACAATGCCGACCGTAATTTTACCGAACAAACCATTTTGGCCAGCATTCCTTTTCGCGGGCATACGGCTTGGCTGCTTGTTTTTTCGGTGATGGTGGCATCGGTGGGGCTGAACATCAATTCGGTGCCTGTGGTCATCGGTGCCATGCTTATTTCGCCTTTGATGGGGCCCATTATGGGTATGGGCTACGCCATTGCCACCAACAATATCGAGGTGTTCAAAAAATCGGCTTATAATTTCCTGGTCATGGTTGCCCTGAGTGTGCTAACGTCTTTTTTATATTTCAAAATCACACCCATTGTAGCCGAGCGGCAGGAATTGCTGCTGCGCACTTCGCCCACTTTTTTTGACGTGTTAATCGGATTTTTTGGTGGTTTGGCCGGCATTGTGGCCCTAACGCGCAAAGGTTTTTTCAACGTTATCAGCGGAGTGGCCATTGCCACGGCATTGATGCCGCCGCTTTGCACGGCCGGATACGGGTTGGCGGTGCATAATGTGCATTATTTTTCGGGCGCTTTTTACTTGTTCCTGATCAATTCGTTCTACATCGGTTTGGCCACTTTTATCATTATCAAATACTTGCGCTTTCCACTGGTCAAGCATTTGGATTCGTCGCGCCAACGGCTTATTGTCCGGCTGCTTTATGTTTTGGCCGTTTTGGTTATGATTCCCAGTGTGTTATCAACCTATGCCATGTATCGCCGCGAGCTTTTCAAGCAAACCGCTCGCAGTTTTGTGGAAGCTAACCTGAAATTTCCCGGGGCCCGCATTGTAAAAACCGACATCAAACCCGATAAGCGGGAAATAGACGTCTATTTTATCGGTGAGGTCGTCCCGGAAAGCCAAATCGCTTTCTGGAAGCAACAATTAGTCCGTCATTCACGTTTGAACAATGCCCGATTGCTGGTATTTCAAACGGCCGACAAAAGCAAGGAAATCGAAGAAGCGTTATCAAAAAAATTCAAAGGCCAACTTTTGGAACAATTTTACCGGCAAACCCAACAACAATTACGCGAGAAAGAAGCCGTGATCCAACAATTGCGCGATAGTTTACGCCGCCGGCAAGAGCATGAAAACCGATTCCGTATTCCTTATGCACAAATTCGAAACGAGGCCTTGACCCTATTTCCTCAACTTGCAT
This sequence comes from Flavobacteriales bacterium, assembly GCA_027023475.1. GTDB lineage: Bacteria > Bacteroidota > Bacteroidia > Flavobacteriales > Flavobacteriaceae > JAADED01. Next base: position 402 of record JALVVJ010000010.1, on the reverse strand, counting down.
CGGTGGACTATGCGCCGGTAGTCCATGCCCGGGAAAATCATATTGACACCATTCCCACTTTCTTGCTGCACTGGAAGCCGAGAGTTTCATACGCAATCCGGCGGCACGAAGAAATACGGTTTACCCGATGGATGCAGCAGCGGTTGAGTTTGGATACCTTGGCGGTGGAAAGTTTGTAGTAGGGTGAATAATATCCAATAATTCTTTTTTTCCTCTCAATCTTTTTCCACCTAAAATCCGCAAGTAAAAATTAGTGAAAGCGTCTAACTGACTGAAAAAAAAGACCTGCAAGCATTTGCAGGTCTCAAAAATTTTCACCAATTTAGGTGAATGATCACATTAACTAATTCAAAGGTAACACCTTTTGGTGGAATAACAATAATCCACGAGCAATTAATTTCA
>JALVVJ010000009.1 GCA_027023475.1 Flavobacteriales bacterium | reverse complement strand
CAAAGTTGAACCAATTGAAACGGCGCACCTTGTACGGACAGTTGTTCATACAGTAGCGCGTACCGATACAACGGTTGTAGGCCATACTGTTGAGCCCTTCCTTGGTGTGAGGCGTTGCTGCCACCGGGCAAACGTTTTCGCAGGGTGCATTGTCGCAATGCTGACACATCACCGGTTGGTGGACAACTTCGGGATTGTCCTTCATGGGTGAATACAGCTTGTTTTCTTCCTGCGAATAATAACGGTCGATGCGCAGCCAGTGCATAATGCGCTTGCGGCGTACTTGTTCCTTGCCCACAATGGCAATGTTGTTTTCCACCTGACAAGCAATCACACAAGCGGCACAACCGGTACATTTGTTCAGGTCGATGGCCATACCCCAATGATGTCCGGGATAATCATCGGGATTGTAACCGTATTTGTAGAGTGTAATATTTTTGAGTTTCTTTTTGTAAAACTCATGTTTTTCGTTCCCCGATTTGGAGTCTTTCATCCAATCTTTCAGTGTGGTTTCGCGCACAATGTCGCGCCCTTCCATTACGTGATGGATTTGGGTGGACGCAATAGTATAAGTTTTTCCCGTTTTCGAAACTTTAACAGGAATGCGCGTATAGGAACGAATTCCATCGGACGGGCGAACAAAAGGCATGGCCGATTTACCGATACCGTCGCCAATGGGTCCGGCTCCTTGCCGGCCGTAGCCCATGGCAATACCGATGGTGCTGTCGTCTTGACCGGGTTGGATGACCACCGGCAGTTCTACGGCGTAACCGTTGCCTTCCACTTTGACCACGTCTTCTTGTTTCCAGCCCTTGGCTTCGGCCATTTTGGGCGATATGCTTACATAGTTGTCCCAAACCACCTTAGTCAACGGGTCGGGCAATTCTTGCAACCAAGGGTTGTTGGCATATTTGCCGGCGCCCATGCCCACTTTTTCGTAAACAACCAATTCCGTGCCTTGCGGTTTTTGGAACAAACGTAGCTTGTCGGCCATGGCTTGCAAGGATGCAAACGGATCCACATCTTGGGTATCCGGTATGGTAGCCACCGTAGCTTCGGTGCCGGCCTGATTGTTTTCGGGTTCTTCAACCCGTTTCGGGGCGCTCAAATCAATTTGAACAAATCCTTTTTGCAAGCTGGTGGTCCAAAAATCATCGAAATCCTTGTAGCCCGTTACCAGACCATAAAGATTTTCTTTCCAATAATTTTGAATATACGTATGATAATCACCGCCAACTCCGGCCCATTTCATCAAACTCTCTTGCGGTTGGCGTGTATCCCACAGCTTGTTGATGGTCGGTTGTTGGAGCATAAACGTATTGCTATACGGCTGGGCGTCGCCCCAACTTTCCAGATAATGATTGTTGGCCAAAACGTAGGTAACGTTTGATGCGGTTTCATTGTTACGTTCCGCGAAGGCCGCGGAAAGTTTCAGGGCTTTAAAGCTCTTGGCGTAGTCCTTGTTCAGCCCGAATTCATAAACGGGATTGATATTGTGGAAAATCACGCCGCCCACTTTGCCGGCCTTGATTTCTTCCAGGGCCATCAGGGCTTTGGTATCATCGCCTTGACGCAAATTAAAGCTGCGTTCCTTGCAAACGGTTTTGCCCTTACCGTAATTATCCAGCAATAAGTTGATGGCGGCCACCAGCGTTTGCACGGCTTCGTCGTTGGTGCCCGAAACCACCAGGGATTTTCCCTTGGCCGCTAGCAAATCCTTGGCCACTTTGTCGATTTTGATTTTGCAATCGGGTGCACCGTCAATGACGGGTTTACCCGTGGCTTGGGCCAATGTATTATAGAGTTTGAGCAAGAGTTTCTTTTCCTGCGCCGGTTTAATGATAACGCGTTCGTCGGCATTGGAACCGGTCAAGCTCATCAAACTTTCGAACTGATAGTGCTTGGACATTTTCTTGCGTCCACCGGTCAAATCGCGTGTTTTGGCGTATTGGGCCGAAAATTCAACCGGCGAAAGCCAAGTGCCCAAAAAGTCGGCATTGAAGCCGACAATCACATCGGCACGGTCGAAGCGATAAGAAGGAATTACTTGGGTGCCGAAAAGATTTTTATGGGCTTTGGCAACGGCCGAATAAGAAACCGGGTCAACAAACACGGGTTCCACATTGGGATATTTTTCCGTGAATTGACCCAAGAGTTTTTCGAACGAAGGCGAAGCCGGGGATGAAGTGATGAAATAAACCTTTTGACCGGCGTTTTTCAGCTCATCCAATTTGGCCGTAATTTCCTTGTCGATGGTTTTCCAATCGGTTTTCTTGCCGTTTTTGAGCGGATGTTGAAGGCGTGCCGTGTCATACAAATCCAAAACGCTGGCCTGATGACGTGCCGTGGTTCCGCTGAATTTGACTTCGTCATTGGGTTCCACCTTGATGGGACGGCCGTCGCGCACCTTGGCCAGCAAGGGCGCAAATTCATATCCGTCGTGCATCACGGTGGCATAATAATCCGCTACACCGGGCGTAACGTTTTCGGGACGCACCAAGTAGGGAATGGCCTTACGCACGGGCTGCTGGCAGCTGGTAGCGGCAACGGCATAGGCCGTGGAAAACCCGAGCAATTTCAGGAAATCCCTACGGTTGGCAATGTATCGTTGCTTAATTTCTTCTTTGGACAATCCGTCGGTGGGAAATTCCTCTGTTCCTTCCAGGGCTTTCCCCTCGCGAATCAGGTCCAATTCTTCCAAGCTTCTCCAATATTTTTTCATTGTCCTATTGTTTTCGTAATTTGATTAATAATGACAAGCCGAACAATCCTGACCGCCAATATCTTTCACCTTGGGCTTTTCACCCGGTTTCAGGTGAAATTTATATAAAGCATAATATTGATTATCGGTAATAATATTACGCGAACGGTGGCAATCCAAGCAGAATTTCATACTCAGTTCCTTGTATTCCACCACACGGTTCATTTTTTCCACAGGGCCGTGGCATTCCTGGCAGTCTACCTTGCCCGCTTGCACGTGCTGGGCATGGCTGAAATAAACATGGTCGGGCAGGTTATGCACCTTAATCCATTCAATCGGTTTGCCCGGTTTGTCGAATTGCTTGGTTTTGGGATTGTATCCCAAATAATCGTAGATTTTGGATATTTCCTTGGTGCCCGAACGTTTGCCTTTGTTTACCACCGAATGACAGTTCAGACACACATTCAAGCTGGGAATACCTGCGTGACGGCTTGAACGCACATCAACGTGGCAGTATTCGCAGTCGATTTTATTCTGCGTAACGTGCACCTTGTGCGAAAACCAAATCGGTTGCACCGGCGCATAGCCCTGTTGGCGACCCAGCGAACGGGCTTCCCAATAAGTAACATAGGCCACCACACCCAAAGCTACCAGGGCCACAACGCCCGAAACAGCTTTCACGGGCTTGGATTTTCCTTTGACCACACCGCCCATGGCCAGCAAAAAGACCACAAGGGCAATCCAAAAAGGAACGGCATTTTTGCCTCCGAATCCCGGGCCGATGTTACGGAATTCGGGATCGATTTTGTCATAGGGCCGGCTATCGTCGCTTTTTTGTACCTTGGCGGCAGCAGCTTTTTTAACGGTCTTGCCACCACCCTTCCCTTGGGCCGAAATGGTCATTACTCCCACAGAAACATCCGTAGGCAGGTTATTAACGATAAAGGCATAGGAGGAAAAGGTGAACAAAAAAGAGATAACCAACAACTGCATCTTCAAACCGATGCGTCTGGTGAATAATGCTTCTCTCATAAGTCGGTTTTATATTTTTCGTTCATAAATCCGTGTAAAACGGCACAAATATATGAAATGTTTATGATGATGTTCAGTTTTTTAGTAATTTAGAATAGTTCTAAAAAAAGACAGGTCTGTATTCCTAAAAAAATCCTGGTATTAATCCGTATTTATACTCATAAAAGAGTGAAGGCCACAAAATAACAAAAAAATCAATTGCTTGTATCCCTGTGCTGATAGGCGCCGCTATCCGGGAAGCCGGTGCGGTCGTTGCCATCCAAATCCGATGGCACTGTGGCCGAAACAGCCGGGTCGGCCAGCAAAACAGCGGCACTCGAAGGCCCGATGTGCAAATTATTTTCATCCGGTGCCTCGAAATCCGGTGTGCCGTTTAATACATTATTATTATAATAGGTTGTATCGCTAAAATCCATCCAAGGGCTGTCGACGCGGTGTTGCGGGTCTTCGAATCGAATCAAGCTGTTGCGCACCCGGAAGTGCATTTGGGCCGAATTGTCGGCCTCGGCAAAAAATTCCACGCTGGCATTCCCGTAAATAATACTGTTCAAAATGTCGCATTGGCTCAAATCGTAGGTATAGGTTACGGGATTGCCGTTTTGGTCGTAGGTGGTGTAGGCGTTGCTCACATACACGGCCGCATCGCGCAGGTTGCGAATACCATTCCCGTAATTGACCAAAGTGCAATGCCGGAAATCATACTGCCCGCCCAAAACAATATGCAGGGCCGACGAGCCGCAATTGTTGACCGCCAGATTGGACCCGGTAACGTAGGATGCCGCCGCAAAGAGTCCGTAGGCCGAACAATTATAGATTTGCGTATCGGTGATGTCCAAAACCTTGTCGCCGTTGTCATTGACCGGATGGGCTATCACGCCCGCCACGGCATTTTTGATAATGGCGTGCCGGATGCGGTTGTCCACACTGCCTCCTTGAAGCCAAATAAAATTCCACATACCGGGCGCATTATCGAAATCCGGCTGCATACGGTCATCCTCCAAAATCACCGGTTCCGACAGCGTGCCGTCGATATGCAAGCTCCCGCCTTCGTAAACCACAATGCCCGAATTAAAATGGAAATAAAGATGCGCCCCCTGTTCCACCGTCAGTGTTTTTCCTTGCGGAACCCCGATATGGCCGTATATGACCACCGGCTTGTCGGCGGTGAGCGTGGTATCCCGGCCTATCAAAAAACCCGCCACCCGAACCGGATGGCCCGAAGCATCCTCACCTATGCGTATCGAATCCACGCGATGGGCCGAAAACCGCCTTGGATACAGGAAGTAGGCGTCCTTGACAAACGAAGTGAGCAACACATCCTTTTGGCCGGCCGCATCGCGAATGTGCAGGCGCTCCTCAT
>JALVVJ010000008.1 GCA_027023475.1 Flavobacteriales bacterium | reverse complement strand
GGATGGGAGCGGTTATGCGGCGCAGTCGGCGAGCATGCTTTTCCGCCCGTGCGTGGGGCTTCCTTCGGTCGCCTCCGCCGGGCGGAAAAGCATGCTCGCCGACTGCGCCGCATAACCGCTCCCATCCCTGGCGCTTGGGCTCGGGCGGCAAGCCGCCCTCGAATAATGAACATCGAACAGAGGATTTACGATTTGTGAATCGTATTCTCCTACTGTAAATATTGAAGCGACGTGTCATTCCGACAGAGCCGCGTAGCTGCGACGAGGAATCTCTACACGAATGCTTCACCTAAGTCGAGATATTTTGTTCCTATTGTCCAATCCGTGAAGAGATTCCTTCCCGACCTCCGGTTAGGGACAAGCTGGCGTTTTGCCTTGCTTACGCTCGGCAAAACTTTGTCGGAATGTCATCGCTCTCCTATTGAAAAAATTGTAGCGGAGCGAGACCGGAGGGCTCGCGCAGCCCGCGGCAGACCGTAGGGCTGACGCGGTGGCGGAGGGAGACGCCGAAGGGGGCTCCCGAAGCCGCGAGGGAAAACAAGCGCGGCCTTTGCAATGGCTATCGGAAGCACAGATTTCCCGAGCCGCGAAGCAAGACCAAGGCCGGAGCGAGGCGACGGCCTGCCGGCTTGCGGAACTTGTCCCGCACATTGCGAAGCAATGTCGGGAGCCCGAAGGGAAACAAGGCGCGGCCTTGGCATTGGCCTATGGAAGCCGCAGGTTCCCGAAGCAGGCGGAGAAGACCGCAGCCGCCGGGCGTAGCAAAGGCGGCAAGGGCTTCGTAGCCCCAAAACTTACAAACACATTTTTCCTAACTTTGTCCTGACGCAAAATCTATGGACGAAGAAAAAGTCATCCTGGTCGATTCCCAAGACCGTCCCCTGGGGCTGATGCCCAAAATGGAAGCACACCGGCGTGGACTCCTGCACAGGGCCTTTTCGGTCTTTGTGTTCAACAGCCGCGGCCAACTTCTACTTCAACAACGGGCTGCCGGCAAATACCATTCGCCCGGATTGTGGACCAACACCGTTTGCAGTCATCAAAGGGACGGCGAAAACAGCGTGAAAGCAGGGCGCCGGCGCCTACACGAAGAAATGGGTTTTACTACGGACTTGCGCGAAATTTTTTCCTTCGTTTACCGGGCCGAGTTCGACAATGGGCTCACCGAACACGAGTTCGACCACGTCCTTATCGGCCGTTTCGACGGCACACCCCGGCCCGACCCTTCCGAAGTAGGCGGTTATCGTTGGGTTTACCTGTCCGATTTGTTGAAAGATTTGCACGAACACCCTGAAAATTATACCGCCTGGTTCCGCATTATTTTTGAAAAAAGTTTTGAAAAACTCCTCAACGAGGCCGGACGTATGTTTACAGGGCAACCCCTGGTATTTGAGCCCTACTTTGAACCCAAACCCTGGGGAGGCGACCGTTTGGCCCGCGTATTGAACAAGGACGTTCCAGGGCCGCATACGGGCGAGAGTTGGGAAGTGTCGGCCGTGCAGGGCAAGGAATCCCGGGCGCTTTCGGGTTTTTTCAGAGGTTTTGACTTGGGGCGCTTGTGGCAGTGGTTGGATGCGGGTTATTGGGCCCATTGGAAAACCGGTCGCAGGAATTTCCCCTTGCTGGTAAAATACATTGATGCCAGCCAAAAACTTTCGGTCCAAGTTCATCCCGGCAACAAAATGGCCCGCCACCGGCACGAAAGCTATGGCAAAAACGAGGCCTGGCGCATCATCGATGCCGCGCCGGGTGCCGTGCTCTACTTGGGTTTTAAGGAAGGAATCACAAGTGAGGACTACGATAAAGCCCTCCGTGAAGGGAATTTGGAAACGATTTTGCATAGCGTTCCCGTAGCACCCGGCGACACGTTTTATATTCCCGCGGGAACGGTACACGCCATAGGCGAAGGGGTCTTACTGGCCGAGGTGCAACAAAGTTCCGACATCACCTACCGCATTTTCGACTGGAACCGGCCGGGGCTTGACGGCAAACCACGTCCCCTCCATACGGATTTGGCCCGCGAAGCCATCCGTTGGGATGCCCGGCCACGGAAAATTTCCGGTAAGCACCTGAAAACACCTTACTTCGAATGGGAAGAAATATCCGTGGAAAATACCGCTGCATTCAATTTCCAGGCGCCCGAAATTTGGATGAATATTGGCAAGGAGGATATTTCGATAAACGAACACCGCCTTAAAGCCGGACAAACCGCCTTGCTTTGGCCGGAAGAATATAAGGTATCGGTGCAACAAGACGGAAGCCGTATCTTGCGCATTTCCTTGCCGGAAGAAGGCCAAACGTCCCTGACCGATTAAATCATTTGCCCTATGCAAGACGAAAATTTTGTCGAAGGATTTTCCAAACTGAACAAACAAGAAAAAATCGATTGGTTGGTGAGTCGTTACCTGGCCCGAAGCCAAGAAGCTCGCAGCTTGCTGGAACGTTATTGGCATACCGATAAGCAAGTCCAATCCCTGCACGACGGTTTTATCGAAAACACTTTGACCAATTATTGGCTTCCTTATGCCGTGGCGCCGAATTTCCTTATCAACGGACAAACCTATGCTGTGCCTATGGTAACCGAGGAAAGTTCGGTAGTAGCCGCCGCAGCCAAAGCGGCCAAATTCTGGTATCCGTTCGGCGGATTTCGGGCCCAAGTAATGGGGAAAATAAAACTGGGCCATATTCATTTTTTGTTTCACGGACAGCGTGAAAAATTGCAGCATTTTTTTGAACAAACCCGCGATGAGTTTTTGCACCGGCTCAAACCTTTTACCGAAAATATGGAAAAACGCGGGGGTGGCATTCTTTCGGTCGAATTGGAAGATTGGACCCACCGGCTTGATCATTACTACACCCTGACTTTCCGTTTCGACACGGCCGATAGCATGGGTGCCAATTTTATCAACACCATCCTTGAAGAATGGGCCGATTATATGGAAGAAACCTATCCTTCCTACGGTCATCCGGACGAGATGAAAATCATTATGCGCATTTTGTCCAACCACAACCCCGGGTGTCGTGTTCGCGTTACGGTCGAAGCGCCCGAAGATGCGTTGGCACGCAAAACCGGTCTGACCGATTATACCCACCGTTTTGAAACGGCGGTAAAAATAGCGCAAGTCAATCCCTATCGTGCCGTTACCCACAACAAGGGCATTATGAATGGTATCGATGCCGTGGTTTTGGCCACCGGAAACGATTTCCGGGCTGTGGAGGCGGGTGCGCACGCCTTCGCGGCTTCGGGAGGTGAATACCGGTCGCTTTCGTTCGTGGAACGGGAAAACGGAAAGTTTGTTTTCGGGCTTGAAGTTCCTTTGGCCGTTGGTACCGTAGGCGGTATGACCCGCTTGCATCCCTTGGCCGGACTGTCAATGGAACTTTTGGGAAACCCCGATGCCGGACAATTGATGCAAATCATTGCATCCGTAGGCCTTGCCCAAAATTTTTCGGCCGTACATTCCCTTATCACCGAAGGCATCCAAACCGGCCATATGCGTATGCACCTGAACAATATTTTGAACCAATTAGGCGCCACACCCGACGAGGCCGAACAACTTCGCCTGCATTTTGCCAACCGCAAAGCCCACGTACGTGCCGTCAAAGAAGCCCTGAACCGGTTACGAAACAAAAAATAAATCCTATGTTGGAACCTCTGCATGTTTACGGCCATGGAAAATTGCTCATCAGCGGCGAATATTTGATTATGAAAGGCGCCAAAGGGCTGGCCGTCCCTGTCCGGTTCAAACAGCATTTGCGCGTAAAACCCCAAGCCGAACCCCTTGTTCGCTGGACAAGCCGCCATCCCGACAAAAGTGTGTGGATGCAAGCGGAATATGACTTAGACCTCAATATGATAGCGGGCACCCCGGCCAACGATGCCGGCTTGATTCGTAATATTCTTTCCGTACTAAAAAAAATGAATCCCAACCTTTTCCGTCGCGGCTATACGCTGGAAACCCGTACGGAGTTTTCCCGCGAGTGGGGAATGGGTACATCGTCTTCGTTAATTGCCGTTTTGTCCAAATGGGCACAGGTCAACCCTTTCGAACTCCTGGACCGGACTTTCGGTGGAAGTGGTTTCGACGTGGCGGTTTCCTTGGGTGGTAAGCAAATGCTTTTTTGGCGCGAGAAAAACCGGCGCAAATGGGAGTTTGTACGGTGGCAACCTCCTTTTCGTAAACGTATATTTTTTGTACATCTCAACCGTAAGCAGAACACTGCCCGCGTGGTTAAGAAGTTTGCAGCAACGGCAGTGAATCCCGAAACGATTGAACGTATTACCCAAATCACCCACCAAATGTTGGAAACCGGCGATATGAGCCGTTTTCAGGAACTGATGGCCGAACACGAACATATCGTGGGCAAGTTGATTGGCAAACGCCCGGTGGCTACCCGCTTGTTTCCCGATTATGATGGTGCCATCAAAAGTTTGGGCGCGTGGGGTGGCGACATGATTATGGCCGTGGGCGGAAGCAACCCCGAGACCTATTTCCGTTCCAAGGGCTTTGAATTGATTTTTCCGTTTTCCAAATTGATATTTTGATTTTTTTGGGCGCCTCCCGTACATCGCTTCGCGATGTCGGGAACGGGCTGTCCGCTCAAATGCACGAGCGGCCCGCTCTTGTCCTGCAAGCGTGGCAGGCGTGGCTCCCCACTGGTCGCCCCGCCGCCACGGCAGGACTACGGCGCGCCGCCCGCGCATAACCGCTTCCATCCCTGGCGCATTTTCCCGGATTTAAAAAATTCGGTTTACCCCCTTGACACGAGAAATTTTTTGCCGTATCTTTGCCTTCGCTCTTTGGAGCTATCGTAATGGTTCATTGATTTGTAATAAGTCGAATTTATCTGTTTTTCAACCGGTTGGGATTTTTGCTTGATAAAAGTCCCCCGGATGTTTGGCGGATAAAAATATTTGACATATCTTTGCAACCGCTTTTAAGGAGAGGGATGATGAAGAGGGAGAAAGCGGTAAGAAGGATGAGGTCTTTGAAATGAGGAGCAGGCAGCAAAAAGCGTAGAATGGAATAGAGATAAAAGAGGTCCACCGGGGCCGGGAAAGACTACATTTACTATGGAGAGTTTGATCCTGGCTCAGGATGAACGCTAGCGGCAGGCCTAACACATGC
>JALVVJ010000007.1 GCA_027023475.1 Flavobacteriales bacterium | reverse complement strand
CGTTCCAATTCGTGGAGGTTTTCAAAGAGTTGGTCGAAATTTTTCTTGGCGTTCTTACGGCCTTTTTCGCGGAAGCTCAGCAGGTCTTTTTTGGGCAAACTGTCGGCCTGCATGGCCCATTCCTGTTGCATATCGGTGAGGACGGAGTATTTGAGGTATTTGCGCCATCGGTCTTTGAGTTCTTTGCGGCTTCGTGCCCACGAAAGTTTATCGTAATCCCAATTGATGCTGTCGTTGCGGTTAAAATCCAAACGTTCTTCGAGCAATTCCCGATAAATCTTTTCGGCTTCCTTTTGGCGGCGGATAATGATTTTGTAAGCCCGGTCGAAAAAGTCGAAGCGTAGCGTGCGGATTTCGTCATCGATATCATGCCGGAACCGGGCCAAGCTGTCGATATCGGCTTGGAGCAGATAGCGTTTACCGCCGTCGATACTTTTGATGAATTCGTCGAAAACTTCTTCGGAAAATTTATTATTCAGACTCCGCGGGTGGTAATGAAAGTTTCGAAGCACATAGTTCATGGCTTGCAGAGTAACGCGTTCTTTGGATTCGCGGTCTTGTTGCAAGCGGCGTTGATGCACGGCAAAGGCACTGATACCGGCCGCCAAAACCAAAACGGCCAAAATGCTGCGATAGTTTCGTTTCATAAAATTTCGTATTTGTTGAAGCATAGCTAAAATGATGCCATTTTCGGGATAAACAAAGGTAAGCATTTATCATCAAGGAGTAACGGCTGCGTGAAGGGTTTATTATTTTGGGGTGCTCCGAAGCCCTTTGGGCTTCTCTGCAACTCCGGGAGCCCACACGCTCTGCCTTCGGCTTTGCGTGGGTCTCCCTCCGGGCTCCACAAGTCTGCGGCTTCCTTGGGCCAACGCCAAAGGGCGCGCCTTGTCTTGTTCCGCTGCTACGCAAGCCCTTCGGTCTTGCTCCGCCTGCTGCGGAGCCACCTACGGTGTCTCCTTGCGGCCCTCAGCGCCCTTCGGTCGCTTCGGGAAAGCGGCGAACCCGCAAAGCGGTTTCGCCTTTTTAAATTCTTTATTTTCAATATTTTAGGATATATTTTGTAGAGCCCCCCAAATTGGGCGTCTCTACGGATGGGACGGATAACAATCCGCCTGCAATGTTTACGGCAGGAGAGCGGTGTCATTCAATGGAGCCGCGCAGCGGCGACTTCCTTTCCCGCACCGGAGGTCGGGAAGGAATCCCTACACAGATGCTACTTTCAAGCAAGAGACTTCTCGCCGCTGGCCTGCGGCTTACTTTCCCCTGACTGACAGCTTGGCCATCCGCTGGCTCCGTTATACTTCTCACTGCGTCCGAAACGCCATGCCATTTGCATGAATAAATTCTCTGCGTTACGCTGTGCCACACGCTGTGAAACGCTGTGGTTAAATAAAAATGTATCGACGAGAAAGCATTGACAATCCGCTGGCTTCGATACACTGTTTTTGTAACCAACATCATTCAAAAATTGACATAACTCAAAAATCATAATTATTAACACTCCAAAGCACCCCGATGACTTTCTCCCATAAGCATAACCCGAAAAATCCTTACCTTAGCAAGCCCGAAAAACACAGCGGTATGGATAAAAAAGTAGTCAAAAAGGATTGGAACGAAATCAAAACCAACGACACCTGGCAGATTTTTCGCATCATGAGCGAATTTGTCGAAGGTTTCGAAAAAATGTCCAAACTGGGTCCGGCGGTTACCATTTTCGGCTCGGCCCGTAGCGACGAAAACTCCGAACACTACCGCATGGCCGTGGAAATTGCCCGCAAGTTGGCCGAACACGGCTACGGTATCATTACCGGCGGCGGCCCCGGAATTATGGAAGCCGCCAACCGCGGCGCCAAAGAAGCCGGCACCGATTCCATCGGACTCAACATCGACCTGCCCTTCGAACAGGAAGCCAACGACTATATCGACCCCGACAAACTTATTGATTTCCGTTACTTCTTTGTGCGCAAGGTGATGTTTGTCAAATACGCCCAGGCCTTCGTGGTTATGCCCGGCGGATTCGGCACCCTGGACGAACTCTTCGAAGCCGTTACGCTTATCCAAACCAAGAAAATCCACAAATTTCCGGTCATCCTCTTCGACAGCAAGTTCTGGGAAGGTCTCTTGGACTGGATCAAGCAAACCCTCCTGGAAAAACATCATTACATCAGCCCCGAAGACCTGGACATCATCCACCTGACCGACGACCCCGACGAAGTGGTCCGAATCATCGACAAATTCTATGAAAAATACAAGCTACGCCCTAATTTTTAGTTGGTTTTTCCTCCTATTAACCCTATCGGCACACGCGCAGGACAGTTTGCGCATTATGTCCTACAACCTGCTGATGTATCCTGGCGGAACATCCTATTCGCGCCAGGCCGATTTGCAATATGTGCTCCAAAGCTACGCACCCGACATCCTGGGCGTATGCGAACTGGAAACCGAACAGGCCGCCGACGATATTCTCACGGGCATATTGCAAAACATCCATCCCGGTTTCCGCCGCGGGCGCTTCGAAATGGATCATTCGAACCCCAACGGCACCTTGCATCAATTGATTTTCTACAACAATGCCAAGCTGGAACTTGTTCGTCAGGGTTATGTAACCACCCAGGTGCGCGACATCAACCATTACACTTTCCGCTTGCGCACCGCCGCCGGCGATACGCTGGATGTTTACGAACTCCACCTGAAAGCATCCAGCGGAACCACCAACGAACAAAAACGGCACAATATGATCCTGCGGCTCGAACAATCGCTCGACAGCTTGCCTGCCGGCCGTTATGTAATTGTAATGGGTGATTTCAATCTGTATAGCAGTAGCGAGCCCGCCTACACCGAAATGACCGACCCCAATCATCACATCCCCCTGCACGACGCTGCCAACCGCCCGGGCTCCTGGCACAACAATAGCGCTTTTGCCGATGTGCATACCCAATCCACCCACCGGAACAACAATGCGCCTTACGATAATTTTGTAGGCGGCGGCCTTGACGACCGCTTCGACTTGATTATGCTTTCGGGGAACCTGCTGGATGACACACAAAGTTTGCATTACCGCCCCGGAAGTTTTACACCCTACGGGAATAATGGCAATTGCTTCAACGGCAATATCAACGACAGCAACTGTTCAGGCACCTTTTCGCAAACCCTGCGCAACCACCTTTTTGAAATCAGCGACCATTTGCCTGTGGTGCTTACGCTGGTAAGCACCCAGAATTTTGCCGTAAACACCACCCGGATTCCACAAATACGAATCTTTCCCAACCCGGCCGGTGAGTATATTTATTGGCAATCCGAAGCCATTGCGGGCCAACTGGAAATATACGCTCCCACAGGCCAAAAAGTGCTTCAATGTCAAGCCCAAGCCGAAAAATGTTATATTGGCCGCTTGAAACCGGGACTCTATTATGTGCATTTTCAGGGCACGGGCTTGGCGATTCCGCTGGTTAAGCGCTAGTGTTTTTTGGCTGGCTTTCGGCTTGCCCGTCCTGCTCCGTGCTCAAATTTTGCGCCAAGAACTCCGGGTGCAATTCGATAGTTTGCATCCCGCAGACTTGCGTGTTGAGCAAGTATTGACACTTAACGATAGTGTGGCACAAAAAGGCACATTGTTGCTATGCAACGGCCTGGCTGGCTATGCGCATATCCGCTCGCCCCTGGCCCACGCCCTGACCGACCGCTACCGGCTCGATTTTCATTTTTCATCGGCAAGCCAACGGAGTGCGCTTCGGATTGATAGTGTTTCCACGACCTACAAAACCGGAGCCACCGGAGGAAGCGTCCGCTTGCATTGGCAGAAAAAAATCCACAGCATCCGGCTTGTTTACCGTATCCACCTTCCCGATGCACGTTTTACAGGTGTGGGCTACGGCAAATATGGTTATTTTCTGCATCATTTTTGGCTCCTACCCCAACCGTCCGGCAACTGCCGTGCCGACATAGCCCTGGACGACCGGCGCGTCCTGAACATCCCCACACGTATCCTGCTCAACCATCCACCCGCCGGCCTGTATTGGCAAAGCAACGCCCGCATCATCCGCGAAGGCGATACGCTGATTTTTGAAAACAACAACACCAATATCCGGCTGCTGGGAACCCGGAACAAAGCCCGTGTTTTTCGTAGTGGAAAACGGATTTTGGTAGCCGGGCCACGAACTTGGAACGGCTATTCGGATGTGGAAATGGCCCTGGCGTGGGAACGGGTGCAAAGCTATTTGAAGGACTTTCCCCTGCCTGAAAAATTGTTGATTACCCGTGCCGATTTGGACAATTTCCCCGTTTATGACGTGCAATGGTTGCCCGTTTTGCGTCCCTTTGCCCGGGACTTCCGGCTGCAAACCCAAATGCTGTATCAGGCCGTTCGTTTAGGCCTTCAACATTTGCATATCGACAAGCGGAACCACTATGGTTTTTGGAGTGGCTTGGAACAATGGTATTTGGCCGGATTTGTCCAGCGCTATTTTCCCGGCGTGCGCCTGACCGGACTTCCTGTCCGGTGGCCGGTGCTACGGAATTATTATCTTTTCCGGGTGCCGTATGAGCACAAATACTATTTGCTCTACCGCTATATCGGCCGGATGAACTACGACCAAGCCATTGCTTTGCCCGCCGACAGCTTGTCCAATTTCAACCGCACGGTGGGCGTCCCGGCCAAGGCCTTTTTGGGCTGGCGTTTCCTGGAAAATCATGTGGGCCCGGATAGTTTGCATCATAGCATCAACCGGCTTTTGAACTTGGCCCGCCGCCAAAGCGTTTCACCCGCCGGTTTCAGGCAAATTTCAGGCATCAAAGCTCCCTGGCTATGGAATAACTTTTACCACACCGCCGGAAAAATCGATTATTCATTGCATATCCGCCGGCAAAACGGACAAAAATTTATCCGCATCCACCGCCACGGACAAACGGCCTTTCCGGTGGTTTTGGAACAAAACGGCCGGCAGGAACCCCTGCCTTTCTTTGCCGGCGACACCTTGATTCCCTTGGCCGGCAATAAGCAAACAATCCGGCTGAATCCCCTGCCCTTGTATCCCGAAATTAACCTGCGCAACAACACCGCTCCGCGTTTGCACAAACCCCTGCGCATCCGGTTTTTCAAGGATTTGGAAGAACCCTTTACGCGGCAATTGTT
>JALVVJ010000006.1 GCA_027023475.1 Flavobacteriales bacterium | reverse complement strand
GCCAATCGCCGGATGATAATTTTTGCACCCTTCCCGAAGCATCGATCGTGTGCCATTCGGGACTTTGCCGGATGATTTCACGGGTTTTGGCATCCAGTTCGCCGGCAATGCTTTGTGTTCCGCTTCGATAGGCGGCAAGGGGCGAACGGTCGAGGTAAAGCCACATTTCGCGCGGTGTGTCAGTTTGTCCGGCAGGAATATATGGGCCGGCAAAGGCAAGGACAAGAAGTGCCAAAATGAGCATACGCACAGCCAGAAGCACGTAGCGTCGCAAACGGCGGCTGCGGCGGCTTTCGCGTTCCAGTTGGCGCAGGAAATCCACATTGGGAAAATCCACAAGCCGGAAGCGTTGCAAGCGCAGCAGATGCACCAGCAAAGGAATCAGTAGCAGAAGCAAAGCGTATAATATGTGCGGATGCCTAAAAGCCATTTGCACAAAGATATGGATTTTGGGTGGAGGGCGAGAGCTAAGTTTTTTAGTGTTTTACGGGAATGTTAAACCTTCTTTTTTCGTGATATTACCCAAGAATTATCAAAACTTGCAAAAAATGAAAGTTTTGATAATTTCCGGGTTGGAAATTATGTTATTTGTGGAGAGGGTAGGAGAGAAACAGGAACAATATGAATCGGATTTTGGGGACATTGCTTTAAATTTGGACGGAGATTATTAGAAAAATTGCGCCAGGGATGGGAGCGGTTATGCGGCGGCTGCACGCCGTAGGCCTGCCGTGGCGGCGGGGCGACCAGTGGGGAGCCACGTCCGCCGCGCTAGCAGGACAAGAGCATGCGGCCGCCGCATTTGAGCGGACAGCCCGATCCCGACATCGCGCAAGCGATGTACGGGAGGCGCCCAAAAAAACGAAATTAATATCTCGGAAAAATTCCCGAATTTTGTTTACTTCAAAAAATCAAGTGCATCGATATGAACATTTCCGCCAAATACAATCCTTCGGAGGTAGAACGCAAGTGGTATGAATATTGGGACAGCCATGGCTTTTTCCATTCGGAACCCGACGAACGCGAGCCCTACACGATTGTGATTCCGCCGCCCAACGTAACGGGGGTTTTGCATATGGGGCATATGTTGAACAACACCATTCAGGACGTGCTCATACGCCGGGCGCGGTTGAAGGGTTATAACGCCCTGTGGGTGCCGGGAACCGACCACGCATCCATTGCCACCGAAGCCAAAGTGGTGGCCAAACTCAAAGCCGAAGGCATCGACAAAAAAGACCTGACGCGCGAACAGTTCTTGGAACACGCCTGGGAATGGACGCACAAACACGGCGGAATTATCCTGAAACAATTGCGCTATCTGGGCGCATCCTGCGATTGGCGACGCACCAAGTTTACGCTGGATCCCGATATGTATGAAAGCGTGATCAAGGTGTTTGTGGATTTGTATAACAAAGGAAAGATATACCGTGGTTTCCGTATGGTCAATTGGGATCCGGAAGCCCAAACCACCATTTCGGACGAAGAAGTGATATATGCCGACGAAGCGGGGAAATTGTATTACATCAATTATCCCATAGCCGGACGCGAAGGCGAATTTATCCAAATTGCCACCACGCGGCCCGAAACCATTTTGGGCGATACGGCCATAGCCGTGAGTCCCGAAAACCAAAAGTATCAAAAATACATCGGTCAAAAGGCCGTTGTTCCCATTGCCGGACGCGAAATTCCCATTATTGCCGACGACTATGTGGATCCGGAATTCGGAACGGGCGCCCTGAAAATCACACCCGCCCACGACCCGAACGACAAGGAAATAGGCGAACGCCACGGCTTGGAAATCATCGATATTTTCAATCCCGACGGCACGCTAAACGCCTACGGCCTGCATTACGAAGGAATGGACCGTTTCGAGGTGCGGAAAAAAATTACGGAAGAACTGAAAGAAAAAGGTTTTTTGGTCAAAGTGGAGCCACATACGCACCGCGTAGGACGGAGCGAACGCACCAAGGCCGTTATCGAACCGCGCCTGTCGCGTCAATGGTTCCTGAAAATGAAGGAGTTGGCCGAGCCGGCTATTCGTGCCGTTCGTGAAGGCGAAGTGCGTTTGATTCCCAAAAAGTTTGAAAACACCTATTTCCACTGGATGGAAAACGTGCGTGATTGGAACATTTCGCGTCAATTGTGGTGGGGACATCGTATTCCGGCTTACTACTTCGGCGAAGGCGAAGACGATTTTGTGGTGGCCGAAACACCGGAACAAGCCCTGGAATTGGCAAGGGAAAAGACCGGAAATCCTGGTTTGCAATTAAGCGATCTGCGTCAAGACGAAGATGTGTTGGACACCTGGTTTTCGTCCTGGCTTTGGCCCATTACGGTTTTCGACGGCATACGAAATCCGGACAATCCCGATTTCAAATACTACTACCCGACCAACGACCTGGTTACGGCGCCCGAAATTCTGTTTTTCTGGGTGGCACGCATGATTATGGCCGGCTATGAATTTGCCGGCGAAAAACCTTTCGGGAATGTTTATCTGACGGGCATTGTGCGCGACAAATTGGGCCGAAAAATGTCCAAATCGCTGGGTAATTCACCCGACCCGATCAAGCTCATCGAGCAATACGGCGCTGACGCGGTGCGCGTGGGCATGCTCTTGACTTCACCGGCAGGCAATGACCTTCCGTTCGACGAACAATTGGTGATTCAAGGACGTAATTTTGCCAACAAAATCTGGAACGGTTTCCGCCTGCTGATAACCATGGAAACCGACAAAAACAAACCACAGCCCGAAACAGCCCGGACGGCCGTTGCATGGTATCGAAACAAATTTGCCCGCACGCTGGAACAAATTGAAGACGATTTTTCGAAATACCGCATTTCGGAGGCATTGAAAACGATTTACAGCTTGATTTGGGACGATTACAGTTCCTGGTTCCTGGAAATGATCAAGCCCGGCTACGGCGAAAAAATGGATGCAAAGACGCATAACGAGGCCTTGGAAATCCTGGAAAACAACCTGCGGGTGTTGCATCCTTTTATGCCGTTTATCACCGAGGAAATATGGCAACATATTAAACCGCGCGAGGAAAACGAAAGTTTGATAGTGAACACATGGCCCGAAGCGGAAAAATACGATGAAGATTTAATTGCACGTATGGAACATGCCAAGCAGGTGGTTTCCAATATTCGTAAAATCCGCAAGGAGAAAAACATACCCAATAAAAACCGGTTGGATTTGTTTTACAAAGAAATTTTCGGTTTACCCGGTGAGATTCGTAGCATTATTGCCAAATTGGCCAACCTGAACCGCTTGGAAAAAACCGGCGAACCGGTGGAAAATGCCGTATCGTTCAGGGTGGATAAAAACGAGTATTATTTGCCCTTGGAAGGATTGATTGACAAGGACGAAGAGCTTAAAAAATTGAAGGAAGAATACGAATATTTGCAAGGATTTTTGGCCTCGGTACGTAAAAAACTTTCCAACGAGCGTTTTGTACAAAACGCCCCGCCGGCCGTGGTGGAAAAAGAACGCAAAAAAGAAGCCGACGCCTTGGAAAAATTGGCGCTTTTGGAGAAAAGAATAGGGGAGGTGGAGTAAATAAGATTTAGGGAAAGGGGTAAGCCGGTATAAGATAGCATTTATGATTTGCGTAGAGCAAAGAATGATTTTCTTGTTGGTTTAAAAAAAGAAAATCAAGCTTTTTTCGGATACCTATTTTTGTATTCAATCCTTTATTATCCTTCATATGAGTACTATTTGAGTACGCGTTGATTACTGTTTTTTAACAAACCCTTTGGGGCAAGTTTTCATCTAATAGGTGAACTTTACCCTAAAAATTTATTGCTATGAAAAAATTACTGCTTTTAGTTTTGGCTACGGCTATTTTTATGCCCGCAAACGCCCAATTGGGTAACCTGACAAACCGGCTGAAAAAACGGGCATCCACCGTTATTTCGGGAAAGTCGAATGCAGGGACATCCCGTACTTCGGATGCAACGGCTTCACAAAATGCCAAAACCGGAACACAACGGGCCACCCACAATGCTACGACTGCCCGAGGCCGTGATTACTACATTGCGCCCAACGGCAGCGGACGGGAGGCCACCCGCGAACATCCGGCCAGGGATTTGGCCGTGATTTTGCGTAACCTTAAAGACGGCGATGTGGTGCATATTGCCGCCGGAACCTATGTGAGCAAAATGGGGCGAGGTTCGGACATAATCAATCATTCGGTTTCGATTATCGGCGGGTACAGTCCCGATTTTTCGACCCGCGACCCGTGGGGGAAATACAAAACCATCCTTACCGGCACCAATGATTATGAACGTGGTCAAACCACGCCGCGACTGGAAATACACGGCAACCCTAATGCGCCCGTTGTCATCGACGGGCTTATCATCGACAACGGACCGCGCAACCGCTACAAAACCGAAAAACACCAATTGATTTTGCGCAAAGCCAACCCCGCCAAGGGCGAAAATCCCACACCCGAATCTCCGGGAATCAAGGTGGTGATGACCGGCGAAGGCAATTCGCTAACCATACGGAACTGTGTGGTGATGAACACCGCGCCCACCCAAGGCGCCATCGATGTGCAAATAGGCAAGGACAGCAAGGCCAAGATTCGCAACAACCTGATTGTGAACAACACCGGCGAGGGCATCATGGCCAAAACCAATTGGCACGGAAATACGCCCGAACATTTTGCCACTTATGTTATTGAAAATAACACCATCTTGTTCAGTTGGAAACACGACGCCATTGCGTCCTATGGCGGCAATTCGTTGAAAATGGACACCCGCCTTCGTCTTACTGCCAAAAACAACATATTCGGATTTGGCGATTTCGGTGGGGTAAACAACATCAAATTGTGTGAAAACCTGGAATTGATCAACAACAACTTTTTCGGCCACCGGAAATATGATTTCTACGATACCGCGCCCATGTCGGTAGCCGATATGGCCGATTATGCCGAATATGTCAAACGGGCCGAAGGCAACGTAAGCGAACCGGTCAAATTGCCGCTGAATCCCGACTGGGCGGCCTTGTATGCTTCGCGTAAAGAAATTTCCAGGGCCCAAGTGGATGCCAAAGCCACAGTTTCGAACTCCGCCGAAAACCAAGTGCGTAGCATTCTGGGACTCAACCTCAAAGGAAGCAGTGTGAGTTTGGACGCCGAAATCTGGCTGCCGCAAATGCAGGTGGACGACGCCATCCGGCTGGGATTGCATGCCTACAACGGCCGCGGTTGTTCCAAACCTTGATATCCGGACAGGATTTCCGGACGGGAGTTTCCGAATACTTGATGCTTTTTGAACAATGCCGGCCCG
>JALVVJ010000005.1 GCA_027023475.1 Flavobacteriales bacterium | reverse complement strand
ATGCCTTTTGGGCCCGTATCGATTGGTTTACGGCACATTGGAACATCAATCTGAGTTATTGGGATGCCCGGCATTTTAGCAGCCCGTTGGGCGAAGCCATCTTTCAAACGGCCAGCCGGCGGGTGGACAAATATTACGAAAACGGACAAGTGATGCCCATTTTTTCGCGTCATCGTGAACCGCACCGGATGCTTTGGAGCACTGCGCTGCGTTATCATACGCATTTTTCGAAGCGCTTGGCTTTCCGGGCCAAATTGGAAATGTTTTATCAACCCTACCGGAGCAGCGTTCCTTACCCCTTTATTCGCGAAGTGGTCAATCATACGGATTTGCTGCTTTCGGCCAGGATTATTTGGCGGATTTAATCATTACTTTATGCCGGAATCCGTAAAATGTTAACTTATTTTTTTGGATAAAACGATACATGAAATTCCGTGAAACTCTGTGGTAGAAATTTTTATTAACCACAGAGGACACAGAGTAAATTTTCACAGCGTAACACAGAGAGTAAATTTCTTGTAAGATTATGACAGGTTGTAAAGTGGTAATATCCTTCAATGTTTACAGTAGTGGAAAGAAAAAAACTCCGTGCGACTCTGTGCCGGACTCTGTGAAACTCTGTGGTTAAATTATTAAAAACCATAGAGGACACAGAGTAAATTTTCACAGCGTAACACAGATGATAAAATTCCCGTAAGATTGAACAGGATTGTATAATAGCAATGTCCTTCAATGTTTACAGTAGTGGAAAGAAAAAAAACTCCGTGAAACTCTGTGCCGGACTCTGTGAAACTCTGTGGTTAAATTAATAGAAATAAACCGCAACTATGTGCCGTACTCCGTGCGACTCTATGGTTTAATAAGAGAATATGAAACCCTTTATTCTTCCAATATCACCAATTCGCCTTTGGCCGTAGCGCTATCGCTTCCGTAGTATTTTTTTCCGTCCAATGTGAGCCACCGGAAACGATGAGCCGAACCGGCCTGTTGTTCCAACAAACCGATGAGCGTTTCAAAACCGTAGGTGCCCGGATCCAGGATGAGCAAATGCGGTCTTTCGGGCAATTTTTCAAGCAAAAAAACAGGCACTCCGGTTCCGAAATACCGTTCCAGCCGGCTAAGCACACCGGGCCGGTTACCCACATAAGCCGGTAGAAGAGAACCGGTTTGTGCTATGGCGCCGGATGGGGATTTCCGGTTTGCCCAACGTTTGAGCAATGGCCGCACCAAAGCCGACGTGAGCCGGTAGACCATGGGATGATGTTTTTGCATATAGATTTCCGCCGCACGAGCAAAATGCCGCCGGTAAACCGGATCGCGAGGCGTGCTTTCGCCTTTGAAATGAACGGCCGCCACCGAACCCAAATAATAGTTGGTCAATCCGGCCCGCAGGAAGCGAACGCTCAGGTCAATGTCTTCGCCATACATAAAATAATCCTCATCCAAACCGCCCAGCCGCAAATAGGCCTCACGTTCAAAACCCAACAAGGCGCCCACAAAGACCTCCGTAGCCCCGTCGGCAGTATTGGCCAAACGCCGGTCGTAATACCCACCCGACCAAAAATCGCCGGCCTTGCGCGAAAGCATCTTTCCGGCAATGCCTGTGAGCGTGGGCACCCGCCGCTTGCTTTCGGGCAAAAAACGCCCGTGCCCGTCGATGAGCCGCACCGAGCAAAGGCCGGGCTTGTTTATGCCGTCCATGCAAGCATTCATCCGGTCGAAAAGCGCTTCGGGTACCAGCACGTCGGGGTTGAGCAAAAAAATGCGCCATCCGCGGGCGGCTTCCACCGCCAGGTTGTTGCCGCGGGCAAAACCGTAGTTTTCGGGATAGACAATGAATTTAACTTGCGGGAAACGCCGGCGAAAATAATCCGCGTCGAAATCCATCGAAGCGTTGTCCGCTACAATAATTTCGGCGTTTCGCCCTTGAACGGCCCGGACTACGCTATCCAACGCGCCTTCCAGAAATACCGGCGCATTGTAGTGCAATATCACCACCGAAAAATCCGGGGTCATGACTTATGCTTTTTCAAACCCAATCCGGCCAACCACAAGCCCAAAAAGGTCAGGGCCGCATTGACCAGCAAGAGTTCGAAGCTGAATTGATATTTCCAACCCAATTGTGCAGGCAAGCGCGAAATAAAGTAGGTCAAAACGGGAGCCACAATCACAATCAAGGGTATCCACACTTCGCGCACCGGCCGGCGGGTAAGCAGGCCATAACTGAACAAACCCAGCAAAGGCCCGTAGGTGTAGCCGGCAAAGGTAAAAATGGAATTGATGATGCTACGGTCGGTGATCACCTTACTGTAAAGAATAAGGATGCCGATAAACACCAACGACACACCGATATGCACGGCCTTGCGGATATATTTACGGCGTTGGGGCGGGTAGCGTTTGTTCAAATCCAAAATATCGATGCTGAACGAGGTGGTGATGGCCGTCATGGACGAGTCGGCCGAGGAATAGGCCGCACTGATGAGTCCCAACACAAACAGCAGTGCCGCCCAAAAGCCCAAATCGGTTTGCACGGCAATGTAGGGGAAAATCTTATCCCCCTTGATGCCCATGGTATCCAAATCCCATCCGCGATGGGCCGCATAGGCCACCAAAATCACGCCCAACGAAAGGAACAACACATTGACCAAAAACAGTGCAATGGAAAACCACCGCATATTTTTTTGCGAATCCTTCAAGGTGCGCACTGTCAGGTTTTTTTGCATCATGCCTTGGTCGAGGCCGGTCATGGCAATGGCAATGAAAACCCCGGCCAGGAATTGCTTCCAAAAATACCGCGGATCGTTGTAGTCGTCGAAAAAGAAGGTTTTGCTATACGGACTGTTGTGCACCAGTTTGGCCAAATCGCCGATACTCATGTGCATGTGGCGTCCTATCAGGATAATGGTCAGCACCAGGGCGGCCAGCATAAAGGTGGTTTGCAGGGTGTCGGTTACAATGATGGTTTTGATGCCGCCCTTGGCCGTATAGAGCCAAATGAGCACAATGGTAAGCGTGCCGGTTACCCAAAACGGAACGCCCAAGCGGTCGAACAAAATCAGTTGCAACACGCCCGCCACCAAAAAAAGCCGGAGCGTAGCACCCGCCACCCGGGCAATCAGGAAAAGGATGGCGCCGGTTTTGTAGGCAGTATTGCCGAATCGTTCGCCCAGGTAGGTATAAATCGAGGTGAGGTTCATCCGGTAATACACCGGCAGCAGCACGTAGGCAATCACAAAATAGCCCACCACAAAGCCCAGCACCATTTGCAGGTAGGAAAACTGCTTGCTTTCGACCCATCCTGGCACCGAAATAAAGGTTATGCCCGACAGCGATGCGCCGATCATCCCGAAGGCCACCAAATACCAGGGCGCTTGGCGTTTGGCCCGGAAAAACACTTCGTTGGTATCCTCACGGCCGGTGATGCGTGAAATAAGGATGAGCAAACCGAAATACAGGGCGATAATCAGCAGGATGGTTTCGGGCTTCATAGGTCGATTTTGCACAAAGATAGCAAAAGCGGGGGAAGCGGACGCAGATGTGTGTTTTGAAAGTTGGTTTTTGGGGCGCTCCGAAGCCCTTCGGGCTTCTCCCGACATTGCTATGCAAGGTGCGGGACAAGTTGTGCGGGCTTCGCAAGCCGTCAGGCCGTCGCTGCGCTCCGGCCTTAGTCTTGCTCCGCGGCTCCGGGAACCTACGGCTTCCGAAAGCCGACGCCACAGGCCATGCCTTGTTTCCCTCCCGACATTGCTGCGCAATGTACGGGACAAGTTACGCGGCTCCGGCAGCCCTGCGGTCTGCCTTCGCAAAGGCGGGGAGCCATCGCCTTCCCATAGCTCACGCGCAAATCCGCGGCTTGTCTCCCCGCCGGCTCCACAAGTCTTCGGCTTCCTTAGGCCAGCGCCAGGGGCCGCGCCTTGTCTTGTTCCGCACTCCCGACATTGCTACGCAATGTGCGGGACAAGTTCCGCGAGCCCTGGCGGTCTCGCTTCGTTGCTTCGGAGCCACCCGCGGTGTCTCCTCGCGGCCCTCGGAGCCCTGCCGCCTTGCGCGGCCTTTCGCCTCGCCCGGCGGCGGTCTCCTCGGGCATTCTTTTTGTCATTCCCGCGAAAGCGGGAATCCAGACGCCCCGTATTGCCGTTCCTTGTCATCCTACGAATTCAGGAATCCGGCCCCCATTTATCATTCCCGCAATGCGGTTTTCGCCTTCAATATTTACACTAGCAGAGCGGTGTCATTCCGACGGAGCCGCTTTGCGTCTCCTTGCAAGCTCGGGAAACTGCGCTTCCGGCGCCCAACGTAAGGGCCGCGCTTGTTTTCCCTCGCTTGGCGCCGGGCCGGCCACGGCCGTCCCGGCTTTGTGACTAAATAAAAATTTTCCACTTAAAGGGCTTGTAGTAAACTAACTATGCACAAAAAAATGGTTGCATAAAACGAGAAATATAAGTAACTTTGTGACTATATTCAACCCTTGTGCTTCATGCAAGGGAGATGAAAAATGAAATGTAAAATGAACATAAAAAATCCAACGCTAACAGGCAGATTTGTTTTTTTCCATGCACATATCCTTTCAAAAAAACAAAGAGCCTTAAAAAGAATGGTGTTTTTAATAAATAAATTGTAATTTTGTGATTATAGAATTTAAAAGGAAATAAAATGAAGAAAATAATTTATTTACTTGTAACCTTATTTTTCTTTGGTAGTTGTAATTCAAACAAAGAAAATAAGACAATAGCTGTTGCAACATACGTTGACCATGTTGTTCTTAATAAAATTAGAGATTCTTTTATCAAAGAATTACATGATTTAGGATATACCAAAGAAAAAGGTTGGACAATTATAGTAAAAAGTGCTAATGGACAATCAAATGAAGCTAATATGGTAGCTGATGAATTGCTTAATATGAAACCAAAAGTAATAGTAAGTATTTCTACACCTTCAACAAAACCTGTTTTTGATAAAAACCACGGACAAATTCCACACGTTTATAGTTTCGTAAGTTTTCCTGAAAAAATTGGTATTACAAAAGATGCAAAAAACACAACAGGATTATCTGATGGAGTTGATTTTAAAGCAAATTTTGAATTCATAAAAAAATTAATTCCTAACTTGAAAAAATTAGGAATGGTTTATTCTGACGAACCTAATGCAATTGTTTCTAAAAATGAAATGCTAAAACTTTGTGAAGAAAATGAAGTTGAATTTATTGGACAAGCTATATCAAAAGAAGAAGAAGTAAAACAGGCATGTCAAGCAATTGCAGATTCAAAAGTAGATGCTATTATTGTTGGTGCTGACGGTGTAGTTGTTAATCAAATTAATGCTATGATTGAAGTTGCTAATGCAAATAAAATTCCATTGTTCGCTATGGATGAAGGCAGTGTTGAAAATGGCGCTTTTGCTGCACTTTCCGTAAATTATGCCAAATTTGGACGAGAAACTGCTTTGCTAACTGATAAAGTTATTAAACAAGGAACTACAACCGGTATAGAACAAAAAAAATATTATGGAAAAGATATTGTTATTAATTTAAACACAGCCAAAACAATTGATATTCAAGTCCCAAAAGAAATATTAGATAAAGCATACAGGATAATAAAATAACTATGGACTTTATCACAATAATTGATAACACATTAAATCAAACACTGGCATATGCTTTTTTAGCATTATCGGTTTATATCAGTTTACGATTAATTGATTTTCCCGATTTATCTATTGAAGGAACTTTTCCTATGGGTGCAGCGATTGCTGCATCAATTGCTAAATATTTTGGCGTTGTCGAATTATCTATTCCCGCTGCATTGATTTTTGGATTTATTGTTGGAACTATAACCGCTTCACTTAATGTTTATCTCAAAATTGGAAAACTTTTGAGTGGAATTTTAGTTGCGATTGGACTTTATTCAATTAATTTTAGAATAATGGGTGCAAGAGCTAATCTTTACCTTACAGAAAGTGAAAATCTTTTTAGTCCATTGAGAAAAGCAGATATTAAATTATCCAATTTTATTTTTGGAAATGAAGCGCCTACTATTTTATATCCGGTATCAAATTTCATTTTATTATTGTTATTTTCAATTATTGTTTTTCTGCTATACAAATTCTTAAATTCAGAAAAAGGATCTTTGGTTAGATATGGGCGTTCTGACAATAAATTTTTCTTTGAATCAATAGGAATAAATTATAAACTTTATGTGATTTTAGGTTTGGGAATTGCTAACGCATTAGCTGCCTTATCCGGTGCATTAGTAGCCTTTCAATCAGGAACAGCTTCTACAACAATGGGATTTGGGATTATTTTAGTTGCTTTGGTATCGTTAGTAATTGGCGAACAAATAATTAAAATTTTTCATAAAGATCTAACAGATTTATGGCCCATAATTTTATCACCCGTTCTTGGCACATTTATATATTACATCATTATTAGATTAGTAAGATGGATAAATACTTTATGGCAATCTTATGCCGGCTACCCTGACCCGACAGATCAAATACAATTTTTTAATTCCGATATTAGAATATTATCAGTAATAATTATGGTTGTTATCTATGCCGTTCGTAAAGATAAAATGACTTCACTAAATTTACCTGAACGTTTATAAATATGAGTTATAAGTTGCAAATATCAAATATTCACAAAATATTTAATGCCGGTGAACCAAATGAAGTTTACGCCTTAAAAAATATCTCTTTAAACTTTAAGTCCGGAGAATTGGTATTATTAACCGGACATAATGGATCAGGTAAAAGCACACTATTAAACATCATAGATGGGAGAATAAAACAAACAAAAGGAGAGATAATTATTGACGGAAATAATATTGACAACCTAAAAGTTTATCAAAGAGCCAAATATATTTATAGAATTTTTCAAAACACATTAAACGGTGTTATTCAAACAGCAAGTATTCGTGAAAATATGGCACTTGCAAGCAAAAGAAATACCAAATTTAAGCTCACTTCCAAATTAGTCAAAAAATCGAATAATGCTTTATTTGAAAATATTGTTAAGAATTACAATAGAACATTATCTGAAAATTTAGACAAAAAAATATTTACATTAAGTCCGGGAGAAAGGCAAGCAGTGATACTATCTTTACTGGAAATGCAAAAAGATAAAGAACCACAAATATTATTAGCAGACGAGCCGACAGCATCATTAGATCCGGAAATGGCAAAAAAATCTTATGATGCTATTTATAATTTATCAAAAAAAGGGTGGTTATGTTTGGTTGTTACTCATGATGAGAATCTTATTAACGGTAACAAACACAACAGAATAATTAAATTTAACAAAGGAGAAATTGTAGAAAACAATAAAACTCAACAAAACATCTACCCTACTTGGAATGATTTATATAAATATAGCAATGTGTATGATTTACCTTGGGTAAGTAAAACGATACATCCAACTCTAAAAAAAGTAATAGACAAATTGCCTATTTCAAATGGGAAAGCTTTGGATATTGGGTGCGGTTTGGGACAAGTAAGCAGATATTTGGCAAAGGTTGGTTATGAAACGACCGGCATTGATATTTCGGAAGAAGCAATAAAATTATGTAACCAATTAAACGATACAGGAAAAATAATTAACTATCAAACAGCTAATTCAATTACTTTTACAAGTGATAACAAATATGATTTAATCATTGACTTTTTACATATTCATGATATTGAAAGAAAAGACGTTCAAAAATATTTAAAAAATATTGATCAACTCTTATCTGACAAAGGATATTTTATTGTTTCAACCTTTTCACAAGATGATGAATCAAACAAATACAATAATATTAGAGAAAGTAATTATGTTGAACAAAAAATTAATTATTATTCAAAAGAAGATATTTTAAATTTCCTTACTGATTATTACGTTGTTGTAGAAGAAAGTGCTTTAATTGTAGGTAATAAAAATGAAAGTTATAAATCATATATTTTAATCATAAAAAAGATAATATGATGTTTGATATGGAAAATTTCTTGCTAAAATTATGGCAAACTGAATTAGGGAAATCTCTCATTTTTGGCTTTATTATAACAATGCTTGTTTTGGCATTAGGTTATTCAGGAAATAATTCCTATAAAGTCGATTTCACCCCAAAAGAATTGAAACGTGATATTATTAATATTATCAATAGCAACAAAAAATTTAATGATGAAAAAGACTTTATTGAAAATAATTCTTTTTCATATAAAACTAAATCAGACCTAAACAAACTTTTAAATAATTCAGACAAAATAAAAGATGAAGAACTAATTAATATTTATTTTGTTGTCAAAGATAAATTTCCATCTCTGATTAGTGGCAAAATTTCAAAAGAATCTGAAAGATGGTCTAGTTGGATATATATAGTTATCATTTATATTCTATCAACTTTATTTTCTTGGGTATTTCTATATTTATTATCTATTAAAGATGATTTAAAACATGAAGTTAATATCCATTTTATGAAAATTATACAAGATTTTGCAAATACTCACCCTGGATTTATCAAGGGAATATATGATAATTACCCACATCATTTTACAGAAATATTTGATGATAATAAAGCACCTGAAACATTAAACAAAAGACTACATCCTAAATCACAAAACAGTTCAAATGGTAATTCAATAAGAAGCCTTCATATTTGGATGGAAAATGTAGATGTAAATGAATATTCCGAATTAGCAAAAGAACTCTTGGACTACACAAGCGAAAGTATTTTTTCTACGACCTACTTTGACAATTCGGATTTAATAACGGCTTTAAAGAAAGAAAAAGTTATGGACTGGATAAATGCTGTGAAAGAGCAGAAACAAAAACACAATAATATCAATATTTTCAGAGTCCATATTTTTAAGGATGTCGAAGATAAAAATGACTCGAAAAGTAGAGATGAAAATGACCCTAAAAGTTTTAACGGCTTTATTAATTTAATAAAAAAAGATAATGATGCAAAAAATATTTATTTAGAATATGTTAATTCTAGCGATGAATATAGAGTTTGGCTAATCCAAAAAGATATGGATCGCCATTTTTTTGGTGAGTATATAATATTTGATGAACAGGTTATGATTCAGTATGATGAAGATTTTAAGAAACTTGAACTTTATATTGGGTCTATTGTAAAACAATATGCGCAAAAATTTAATAAACACAAGAATTATTTTGCAAAAAACAAAGCAGAAGAACTTATTAATGAATTAAAAACTTAATGTTATGAGTAATAAAGACCAATCAATTTACAATAAAATATTTTGGAGTAAATCCTCATTAATTGCATTTCTTATCGCTATTATTTATGCAAGCGCACAATTTTTTTCAAACTCAAACAATAATTGGGATGCTAACAAAATTGTGTTCCTAATAACAGTAACACTATTAACCTATTTTTTAACCACATCAATTCTTACAATTATTGTTGTATTAGACGAATTATTAAATAAAAAAAACGGAAAAATAAAAAAGGATTTATCAGAAATTATAGACAAGCGTTTTGTTGAAACTATAAGTAGTTTTACCAAAGCACATAAAGGTTTTATTAATGGAATTTATGAAAATTATCCTCATAATTTTACAACAATATTCGATGAACATTCTGACAACTATGAAAAATTAAAAAAAGGAAAAAGAAGCCTTTATATATGGATGAATAGTGTTAGTGTTCCTGATTATGCTGATTTTGCAATGTCTCTTTTGAAATTAACTACTCATTCTGTATATTCAACCACCTATTTCGATAATGCTGATTTTATAGATGCTTTGAAAGATAATAAAGTAATAAGTTGGATAGATGAAGTTAATAAACAAAGGAATGAAAATAATGAATTTAAGATTATTAGAGTCCACATGTTTAAAAATAATAGCAGTAAAAATGGTAAAACTATTACAACAGGAAAAGATATGAATGAATTTATTGATTTAATCAAACAAGAAGAAAATGAAGTTGCTTTGACTAACTATAAAGAAAAATACATTAACGCAAATAATTCGATATCAGACGATTATAAAGTTTGGCAAGATTTTAGTGATATAAAGTTTTATGGTGAGTATTTAATTTTTGACAAACAAATTATGATAAAATATGATGAAGATTTTAAAACACTTGAATTGTATATAGGTAAAATAGTTGAAGAATATTCTAAAAGTTTTGAATTAGGAGATGGACATTTTGTAACAAAAAACGAAATGCTACAAAAATTATAGGTTAATGATTATTATAAATAAAATAGACTTACCATTATTGTTAGATGGTTCTTTGCTTAAATCAAATGGCAAAGTTCAGTATTATGGCAATTTATCATTTGGCTTTCCAACAGGAAGACCAAATGATACTGAACGCATTGAATTAGACCGTTTTGTTTCGTTGGTTCAACAAGTAAAAGAAAATGGCGATGAATTTAATTTCTTGCTAAATGGTAATTTAGGCTTGTTAAATTTACATTCATTTCATGAATATTTCTCTTGGATAATAACTGAAGTTCGTCCAAATATAATTACTTTTTCAGCACCGGAAGTTTATCATTATATTGTTGAAAATTTTGGTTTTGAAAATTTTGAGATTTCAGCAATAGTAGGGATAAAAAACCAAAAAGATTTCGGTCGTTTTATCTCTAAAAACAAAATTGACATAAAGCATATATCTAAATTAGTTTTTCATCATGATATAACAATTAATAATTCAGAAATTAGTTTGTTTATCAAGTATCTAAAAGATATAAATATTGCTACACGAGTTTTGGTTACAGAATCTTGTTATCATAATTGTCCTTTAAGAAAATTACATTACAATTCATTTACCGAAGCATATAAAAATACCAGGAAAAATTTTATAAATTACTATCAAATTCATTGTATTTCCAAAAGGTTATTACAGCCTGAAAGTCTATTGGACTTATCCGGCTTTTTGTTGCCTGAACAATTAGATGATTTTACTCAAAAAACAGGTATTGATACATTTAAAATTTCCGGACGTTCCGAAAGTTCGAAATGGATTTTTAATACCGCTAATGCATATTTGAAAGGGAAATCACCCGATAATCTTTTTGACATAATTGTTTTCACAGCACCTTTCTTAAATGAATTCGGACTGAAAATCAATGATTTATTTTACTTAAATTCAAAAGCATATTTTGAATTACATAAAGAATTAATTACAATAACAGATAATTCAAAGCGTAATTTATTTCTTGAAAAGAAAGCAAATGAGTTATTTGCAAAAGGATTATTTAAAATAAATGACCCTAATTCAGTTTATAAATTAGATAAGAACAAGCTAAAAGTAATTAAAAAAGGAGATTATTTGAATTTATTGGAACAAAAAGCAAATTCAAATTTAAAAGGAACGGTTTTTTATAAAAATAAAGTATTGTTTTAATGTTAAAAAGTAAACGAATAGGAATAATTGGTGGTATTGGACCAGAAGCATCGGCTACTTTCTATTTTGAGTTAATAAAAGCATTACAGAAGAATTTTACAATAACGTCAACAGGTGATTATCCAAAAATAATTTTAAATAATATTGCAGTTCCAGATTTAATTGGTTATTCAATTTCAGAAAAAGATATTAAACCTATTCTTAATGGATTAAAAGAATTAGATAGATTTAATCCTGATTTTAATGTTATTGTTTGCAATTCAGCTTATAGTTTTTATGATTACCTAAACACAAATACAAAGTCAGAATTATTAAATCTTTCTCATATTGTTGAAAAATATTTTACAAGCAAGAAAATAGAAAATATTGGAGTTATTGGAACAGAAATTACTCTATCATCGGTTTATAAATTTGCTTGCAATGAAAATCTCACAATTTCAAAAGAACAGCAACATATTATCAATAAACTAATTACAAATTTTAATAAAGGTAAATATCAAGCAAGTGATAAAATTAAATTGCAAATTATTATAAATGATTTACTTAATAAAGGTGCAAAATTTGTATTGTTAGCTTGCACAGAAATAGGTTTAATAGGTAAAGGAATTAAAAAAACTATTGATCCAATGCAAATATTGATTGATGAAATAATACTAAAATTAAAAGGATGAAAAGCAACCGCATAAAGCCATACACATTGGCAAGTCGCACAAGCCAACACTTAACCAAAACTTGCCAATAAGTATGTCTTTGCCAACGCACAGAAAAATAAAACTTGTAGCAAATTTTAAAGGTAAAAATAAAAAAATAAAAGAAAGCCAGTGCATAACATCGTGTATATGTAATGCCGGACAAAGTGCTAAAAATGAACAAAAGAGCAGGAAATTCCACGGCTACTTATACACATAACAGTTCAGGTACACCCACATTTTACCTTCCATTCCCTCAATAAATCGCGCATATCCGGCGATTTAGCAGGGCGTAGCCCATAAGCCGTTTGAATGTTGTAGATTTCACTTTTGCCAAAGTATCGACGCTCCTTCAATGTTTGTGGAAGTAGAAGCAAATCTGAAATCCTAAATCAATTGTTCGATGTTCATTATTCAAGCGCGATTTATCGCGCGCCAAACGCGCCAGGGATGGGAGCGGTATGAGCCGAAGGGTAGGCATCGCTTCAAGCATGAAATTATCACACCAAGTTTTGTTCTTTTTGCCGATAACGGCATTGACATTCCTTGCCATAGCTACGGCTATGCCTTCGGATTGCCGGCTTTGTTCTCGACAAAAATAACTGCAACTGTTCCAATACTTTATGCTTGAAGCGATGCCGGCGCGGCATGGTTTGCTGCCAGCGAGGAGGCTCCGAAGTATTGAGGAGACACCGCAGCCGGCCCATAGCAAACCGCCGCAGCCCGAGGCGAATTTAAGCGGACAGCCCGGCCGGCGCCACGTGAACGCGCCGCCGGATGAGCCGAAGGTGAAAGCCGGCGGCTTGCGAGAACGTGAGCGGCGGGGCGCCCAAATAATCACTTCGTCATAAATCCGTATCTTTGAAAGGTCAAGCCCGCTGACTATGGCCCGGAAATACGACAAAATTCCGCTCGAAAGCACTACCGAACGCCAACAATTTTTCCGGCACGAAGACTTCGCCGCCGGTATTCCGCCCTATTTGCGCGGGCCCTACTCCACCATGTATGTGCGCCGCCCGTGGACCATCCGGCAATATGCGGGCTTTTCCACCGCCGAAGAAAGCAATGCCTTCTATCGCAAAAACCTGGCCGCAGGTCAAAAAGGGCTGTCGGTGGCCTTCGACCTGCCCACCCATCGCGGCTACGACTCCGACCATCCGCGCGTCAAAGGGGACGTGGGCAAAGCCGGTGTGGCCATCGACTCGGTGGAAGACATGAAAATCCTGTTCGACGGCATACCGCTCGACCGCATGTCGGTGAGTATGACCATGAACGGGGCGGTGCTTCCGGTGATGGCTTTCTACATTGTGGCGGCCATGGAACAAGGCGTCCGGCCCGAACAACTCAGCGGCACCATTCAAAACGACATTTTGAAGGAGTTTATGGTGCGCAATACCTACATCTACCCGCCTGAGCCGTCCATGTATATCATTGCACAAATTTTCGAATACACGGCCCGGTATATGCCCAAGTTCAATTCCATCAGCATATCGGGCTATCACATGCAGGAAGCCGGCGCCACGCCCGAAATAGAACTGGCCTACACGCTGGCCGATGGTTTGGAATACATCCGCACGGGCTTGAAGGCCGGCCTGGAAATCGACCGTTTTGCACCACGGCTTTCGTTCTTTTGGGGCATTGGCATGGATCATTTCCGCGAAGTGGCCAAGATGCGGGCGGGGCGTATGCTTTGGGCTCGCATCGTCAAGCCATTCGAACCGCAAAATCCCAAATCCATGGCCCTGCGCACCCATAGCCAAACAAGCGGTTGGAGCTTGACCGCGCAAGACCCGTTCAACAACGTGATGCGTACGCTGGTGGAAGCGGCCGCCGCCGCCTTCGGCGGAACGCAATCGCTGCACACCAACGCCCTGGACGAAGCCATTGCATTGCCATCGGAATTTTCGGCGCGCATTGCTCGCAACACGCAAATATTCCTGCAAGAAGAAACCGACATTACCAAAACCGTTGACCCTTGGGGCGGTTCCCACCTGCTTGAAGAAATGACCGACCGGATAGCCCGAAAGGCCTGGGAACTGATACAGGAAATCGAAGCCCTGGGCGGTATGACCCGCGCCATTGAGCAAGGGCTTCCGCAACGGCGTATCGAAGAAGCCGCCGCCCGCAAACAAGCCCGCATCGACAGCGGGAAAGACAAAATTTTGGGCGTCAATTTTATGGTGCCCGACACCGAACCCGACATTCCGCTACTGGAAGTGGACAACGAAGCCGTGCGACGCAAGCAAATCGAACGTTTGGAACACATCCGCCGCACGCGCGACAACAAGGCCGTCCGCCACGCCCTCGACCGGCTGACCGAAGCGGCCCGGACGCGTGAAGGAAATCTGCTGGAACTGGCCGTGGAAGCGGCACGCCTGCGTGCCAGTTTGGGCGAAATTTCCGATGCCCTGGAAAAAGTTTTCGGGCGCTATCATGCCCAACCGCAAATGCTAACCGGAGTGTATATGAACGAAATACAAAACGACGAATCTTTCCGCCAGGCCCGGCAACTGGCCGATCGCTTCGAAGAACTCACGGGGCGGCGCCCGCGTATCCTGATTGCCAAAATGGGTCAGGACGGCCACGACCGCGGCGCCAAAGTGGTGGCTACGGGCTATGCCGACATCGGTTTCGATGTGGACATCAGTCCGCTGTTCAGCACGCCCGAAGAAATTTTCCGCCAAGCCGTGGAAAACGATGTGGACATCATCGGCGTTTCGTCGCTTGCGGGCGGCCACAAAACGCTTATCCGCGAATTAATGCAACTGATCGAAGAAAGCGGCCGCAAGGATTTTATGGTCATTGCAGGCGGTGTGATTCCACCCACCGACTACGATTATTTGTTCGATTTGGGCGTGGCCGGCATCTACGGCCCGGGCACCAAAATCAGCGATGCGGCCGTGGAAATGCTGAGCATCCTGAACAAGTCCTACGAAAAATAAGCGGATTGCCCGCCAGGGATTAGTAATTGAATTTTATGCTGACCACATAGCGGTTGATGCGCGTGGATATGCCGTAGGGATTGTCCAAGCCCACCGGCATAATGCGGCGTTCGCGGAAGGTTTTGCCGTTTACAATGCCCAAATCCACTTCCAGGGCGCCGAAATCATAGCCCACGCCATAACTAATCCACCGGTTCGACCGTTTCAATCCTTTGACAGGTGAGTTAGCCGTGCGATAACCGCCGCGAAGCATCAATTTGTCGATGCGGAATTCACCACCCACCGACAGGGTTTGCACCGGTCCGAAATAAGAGGCCATTTTGCTGTTGAGGTCGTCGAAATATTCGGACGAAACATTATCGTCGGCCGTGGGAGCCAGGTGAATGGTGCTCCAATCTTGCCAGCCATAGCTAAAACTCACAAAACCGTATTTTCCGGCCACCACCGAAGCACCGGCCATAATTTTGGCAGGCGTAATCATCCGGTAGGGCGCATAGCTGTTGGTAACCTGCGGGTCGATATCGAAACTGAAAAATTCGTCGGTGTCGCCATCGTCGTCCAGGTCGGGATTGTCTTTGATGACCGAAGCAATGCTTTCCGAGGCCGTTTCGTTGATTTCCCACCAAACGGGCGAATGATAGGCCACCGAAACCCGGAAGCGCTTGACGGGCGCATAGGTTAGTCCGAAATTGATTTGGTGTCCGGTGGCTTCGGTGTGCAAGCGTGTAAAGTAATCCAAGCTTTGGAGCGTGGATTGCTGGGCATAACCCGACTCGGTAATATGTTGGTTTTCGGTGTAATTGATACGCCAATTGCGGTAGGCAATGCCCACATTGAGTTTCTTTTGGTATTGGGCGGCAAAGAAAAAGTCCAAAGCGCCTTTTTTACCCGATGTAGTGCTTTTGACCTTATGATAGGGATTGCCGGCAAAGTTGGCATTGGAAACATAATCGGTATTGTTGTCGTCATCCGAAAGCGGATTAATCGCATAGGCCTGATAGGCCAAAAAAGCGTGTTGGGCCGAGGAGCCGTAATTTTCGCCCAGCCAACGGTAAACACCTTTGGTGCTTTCCAAAAGCCCTACATTCAAATCACCGGTGGGGATGCCTACGGCGTGCCAAAGGAAATAATCTTCCATATTTTTCCCTGTGCCGGATTCGCCTTCAAAACCGGGATTGTTCCAGTAATTTTTATTGACTTGGTAATTTAGGCCGAAAGCTATTTTGTTCCAATCGTTTTCAGATGACACATAGGGCATCACAAAGCCGAATTGATCCGAAAAAAGAATGCTGTG
Source organism: Flavobacteriales bacterium (assembly GCA_027023475.1). Lineage (GTDB taxonomy): Bacteria > Bacteroidota > Bacteroidia > Flavobacteriales > Flavobacteriaceae > JAADED01. The sequence continues at coordinate 4,623 of JALVVJ010000005.1, read as the reverse complement.
ATAAATACCCGCATCGGTGGTTGTGGAAACCTTATTCCCGTAATTGATTTGATTAAACTTGTTGTAGAAACCCGGCGAATAGGTGATACGGTTGGTCAGGAAATTGACGGCACCTGCGGGATTGTCCGCCACGGCCGATAAATCGGCGCCCAAGCTCATCAAACTACCGCCCGTGCCCAAGTAGCGGGCCGTGCCGTGGAAACCGGATTGGTTGTAGGTAAAAATATCATCAACGGATTGGGCCGTGAGCGAGGTGGTCAAAACCAATACTACGGCCATAAGAAACGAACGGAAATATTTCATATTCATTCGGAGTTTAAAAAGATTATCGAAAATTTGCGTTTTATTCAAACCTCACGGAAATTATCGGCGGGAACCGCGACCACTATGGCTACCGCCGAAAGAGGAACGGTGCGACCCGCCAAAACCTGAACTGCGATGTGAAGTGCCGGACGAGCGACTGTTTCCGCTCCAAGAGCGACTGCTACCCAACGAACGGGATGAGCGTGAGCTAAAATTGTAGGAACGGCTTGTATGGGAAGAAGACGAGCGGGTGGAATGCGATCTGTAAGAACCTGAACGAGAATGTCTTACTGAACGCGAAGTTCGCACCTGCGCATTGCTATTACCGGAACGCGTGGTGGAAACAGGCGAACGCCGGGTATTGTAACGCCGGATATTCATACGCGTTGATGAATGCGTATTACGCACGGGAACACTTTGATAATGGCTTAGTGTGCGGATGCTTCCGCTGCGGTTGCCACGCACAGGCGTCCGGCCGCTACGGGTTTGGCGAACATCACGAGGCGTTGATTGACGCGTACTGCGCGTGTTTTGTCCGCTACCCGAACGTCCGGTTCGCAACGAACGGATATGGCCGTTACGCCCGGGGTTACGGGGTGTTGTGCTATTACCACGGATGCTTCGTGTATTTCCATTTCGCGTGCCACGAATATTGTTTCCATTTCGCAACGAACGGATATGTCCGTTACGCGTGTCGCGCGGTGTTACATGGCTATTTCGCGGGTTGCGAATGCCTGAACCGTTGCGCGTAGTGTGAGTATTTCCGCCGAGCCAATTTCCGTTGCGTAACGAACGGGGGCCGTGATGCAAATCTTGCGAAAGCCGGGTCGAAGCCAAGGTGGCAATACGGCCTGTGGGCCTTCCGCCGCGCGGGCCACGGACATAAGATACGTGGTTATTGTAAACGTAGGTGTTGTAATACGTATTATTCATCACATACGGATAGCCATAAGGATAACCGTAAGGATAACCATAATAACCTGCATAGTAACCGTTGTAGTATCCGGCGTAGTAGGTATTATACGGATAGCCGTAGTAGTAGTAATTAAACGTAAACCAGCTGTCGCACCACGGATCCCAGTCATACCAGAAAGGGTCGTAGTAATAGGTGTAATAGGCCGGACCGTAGTAATAAATCACCGAAGCATAAGGCGTATAATAACGGAAATACCAATGCGGACGATACCAATACCAGTAGTTATCGTAGTGGATATACACGTGAACGTCTTGGTCGTAATCGCCCACATAGGATTGGTTCGATGAAATAAGATTCTCGGGATTGGTGGTCAGGTAATCGTTTCCGGCATTGCTGTCATCGTTGTAGTTGATGTGATATTTGTATTGGTCGTTGTTTGTGCGGGCATAGTTGTTATTATCCGCTTGCTGATTCGTTTGCTCATTGGTTTCAAAAATATATTTTCGGCCCTGGTTTTGACCGGCTTCATTGTTGGCAGGGGCTTCGTCTTGTGCGGACGCTTGAAAATCTTCGTCGGAATAATAAATACCGTCGTCGGCCGTTACGTTTTGGTAGGTGTCGCACGCACCCAGCAAAGCCGTGAAGGCCAAGAGGAACAAAAATCGCCTGAGGTAAGTAATGGTTTTCATGATGCCGGATTTTAAGGTTATAAAGATAATCATTAGTTTTGTGCTTTCATAATTGTTATCAGCAATAATTATACCAAAATCGATATGGCAAAGAAATTACCCAAGCGTTCGGAAGATTATTCCAAGTGGTATAATGAATTGGTCGTTCGTGCCGGATTGGCCGAAAATTCGGGTGTGCGCGGTATGATGGTCATCAAACCCTACGGCTATGCCATTTGGGAAAATATGCAGGCACAATTGGATCGGATGTTTAAGGAAACAGGACATCAAAATGCCTATTTTCCGCTACTTATTCCGCAATCCTATTTTGCCAAGGAAGCCAAGCATGTGGAGGGTTTTGCCAAGGAAGCGGCCGTGGTTACCCACTACCGGCTGCGCACCACGTCCGACGGCAAGGGTATCGAAGTGGACCCAACGGCCAAACTCGAAGAGCCCTTGGTCATCCGGCCCACATCCGAAACCATTATTTGGGACACTTACCGTCGTTGGATTCAATCCTACCGGGATTTGCCCGTATTGGTCAATCAATGGGCCAATGTGATGCGCTGGGAAATGCGCACGCGTTTGTTTCTGCGCACGGCCGAATTCCTGTGGCAAGAGGGCCACACGGCCCACGAAACCCGTGAGGAAGCCATTGAGGAAGCCGAACGTATGATTGACGTGTATGCCCGTTTTGCCCGCGAATGGATGGCCATGCCGGTAATTCGCGGTGTCAAAACGCCCACCGAACGTTTTGCCGGCGCCGAGGAAACCTATACCATCGAAGCCCTGATGCAGGACGGCAAGGCCTTACAGTCGGGCACGTCGCACTTTTTGGGCCAAAACTTTGCCAAGGCCTTCGACGTAAAATATCTTTCGCGCGAAGGAAAACTGGAATATGTATGGGCCACGTCTTGGGGTGTTTCCACCCGCTTGATGGGTGCGCTGGTAATGACCCATTCCGACGACAACGGCTTGGTGCTTCCGCCGCGCTTGGCGCCCATACAAACCGTGATTGTGCCCATTTACAAAACCGACGAACAACGTAAAGCCGTGGATGCCAAGGCGCGTGAAATCGAGACATTGCTTAGCAATCGCGGCATCCGAGTCAAATACGACAACGACGACAAATACAAGCCCGGCTGGAAATTCAACGAATACGAACTGCGTGGCGTTCCGCTGCGCATTGCCATCGGACCGCGCGATGTGGAAAATGAAACGGTGGAATTGGCCCGACGCGATACGTTGAGCAAAGAAATCGTGCCGGTGTCGGGTATCGACGAGCGGGTGGAAAATTTGCTCGAAGCCATCCAAACCGATTTGTATAAGCGGGCCGAAAACTACCGTAATGCGCATATTACCAAGGCCGACAATTTTGATGAGTTCAAAGTGATTCTGGAAACCAAAGGCGGCTTTGTGCTGGCTCATTGGGACGGAACGGCCGAAACCGAAGCACGCATCAAGGAGTTGACCAAAGCCACCATCCGTTGTATTCCCCTGGATATGGATACCCGCGAAGAAGGCAAGGACATATTCACCGGAAAGCCCTCCGCACGCAGGGTTTTGTTTGCCAAGGCATACTGACACAAAAGTAACTTTATTATTTTTGTAACATTCACAAAATAAAATTGTATATTTGCAGCGCTAAAACCATACCTATGGCATCTTACATAAACAAAAAAGAAGCGGCCAAAGAGGCCATCAACAAAGGAATCGCAGAGCATAAACGTTGGATTGCAGTGGCCAAAGCCATGGCAGCCGGCATCAAACCGGATGACGAATTTGTCCTCTCCCCAACCGAATGTGCATTCGGACAATGGTTTTACAGCGATGGACGAGAGTTTTATGCTACTCCTCTTTATGCCGAATTGGAAGATATCCATAATGCTATTCACGATTTATATTTAATTTTTTTACAAACCAAAAAAGAATCAGTAAAACAAGGTCTTTTCCAATCCAAAAAATCGGCCGAACATAAAAAAGAAGAAAAACTCAAAGCCATCATTCAAAAAATGGAAGACCTGGTGGACTTGTTTGCTGCCAAACTCGAAGAATTTGAAGACGCCAATTTGTAAAGTTACAACCCTATCTCTTGTTTTTTATGCGCTACTCTCTTGGGGGTAGCGTTTTTTTAGGGCGTCGGGCCGTCCCACCCTCATTTATGCAGCCCGCGTTGATTCACTTAGCTTGTCCGCTACGCATTCATGATGCGAAACTCCCTTCGCTCGCCGGCGGGCGAAAGGGTGCTCCGTCGTCCCAAAGACGGCCACTTGGCGACGCCGCGGCTGACACAAGTCCGGCGGCGCCCCGAACACCCACATCCGGGCGCCAAAAAAACGCCCCCTTACGGAGGCGTCTTTTGTGCTTAACCGCCAAAATCGTCGTAGCGGATGTTTTCGGGCGGAACACCCAGGTCTTCCAACATATTGACCACGGCCTTGTTCATCATGGGCGGGCCACAGAAGTAGTATTCAATGTCTTCGGGCGCAGGATGTGTGCTCAAATAATTGTCGTAGAGCGCTTGATGCACAAAGCCCAGGAATCCTTCGCCATCGGGATCATCGAGCGACTTTTTGACCTTCCAATTGTCTTCGGGCAACGGATCAGAGAGCACCACGTAGAATTTAAAGTTGGGAAATTCGCGTTCCAAGCCGCGGAAATGATCCAAGTAGAACAATTCCATTCGCGAACGTCCGCCATACCAATAGCTTACCTTCCGGTTGGTTTTCAGGGTTT
>JALVVJ010000004.1 GCA_027023475.1 Flavobacteriales bacterium | reverse complement strand
AATTGCGCGTTAGCGGATGCCGTTCAATGATTTGCTTGATGCCTTCGACAAATTGTTCTATGAGCGCAGGCGGCGTATCGTAGCGAATACCCAAACGGGTGGTGTAGCGCCGGTAGACGCGTTGGCCCTTGTTGTTGATGGCTATTTCGGCCAATTTGCTGTTGGGCACTTTGAACACCGTGGTATCCGCCGCCCGGATAATCGACGACCGGAAACCCACTTCCTCCACCGAACCTTCGATGTTATCAAACTGAATCCAATCGCCGATGCGGAAGGGCTTGTCCACAAAAATCATAAAGGTGCCAATCAAATTCTTAATCGTGTCCTGCGATGCCAAACCTATGGCCAAGCCCCCGATACTGGCCCCTGCCAGCACCGTTTTGGGATCCGCACCGAAGGCAATCATCAGCTTAAAAACTCCCACAATTATCACCAGGGCTTTAAGCGTATTACGCAATATGGGCACCAATTGGTCATCCAGCTTGCTGGCACTGCGTTCGGCCCGCGTTACATAAAACGACATTATCAAATCCACCAAACGGATAAATATCAAAATCCATAAAAGAATTTTGGCTATTTCCAATCCGGCTATCAAAAACTGACTGCTTCGAAAAGGAAGCAGCAAGCTGGGAATAAACTTTTTGAGCAACGACAAGGCCACCAAATAGGAAACCGGATCGGAAAACTGCAAAATTCGCCGGTCTATCCGGGCCACATCGAAAGCCAAAGGCAAAAGTTTACGCTTGGCCAAGCGCAGCAGATAGTAAAAAATCCGCTTGGCCAACAGATGAACAAACCAGGCCCCGGCCAAAAGCAGCACAAAACCCAGCCATTGCCACAATTCCCAACCCAGAAACTTGGTTTTGAAGGCCGCGGGAATATATTGCACAAAATCCACCCCGTAGGGATATAGCCGCGCAAACAAACCGTCGATGTGTGCGGCCGTATGCTGCGAATAATACCACCGGCCCCCGTATTTTTCCACATACACATCGCGCAAACGCAGCGGAAACGGAATGTAGGCCTTGCGCGGAAACGGAAAGTGGATGCTGTCGGTGTAATCAGGGTCGTTGGGAATTTGGTTATAATCCACGTTCAATCCGTAACCTGCATAGATGTATTTGAGTTTCAGTGCCTTGTCTCGCGCCGCTTCTTTGGAAAGTCCGTAAAAGCTCAGTGCCGACACATCGGGATGATAATTCCCCGGTCTCAGGTTTTCCAGATGCGTGTAAATCGTAGCCCGTGGCGACGACAAATCCGCTTGCTGGGCCGCCAAAAGCCAAGGCCAAATCCAAAGCAATAACCACAAAGCACGACGCATAGCACGAAATTTTGAAGTAAAAATAACAAGAAAAATCCGGTTGGTGGTTATTTTTTTATTAGGGCGCCTGGCCGCAGGCATTCACGCAAACCGCCGGCTTTCACCTCCGGCTCATCCGGCGGTGCGTTCACGCCGCGCCCACCGGGCTGTCCGCTCAAATGCGGCTTGCCGGCTTACTGCCTTTTGCGCGGGCTTCGCCTGCGCTTGCCCGCGCCCGCCCGTGCGTGGGGCTTCCTTCGGTCGCCTCCGCCGGGCGGAAAAGCATGCTCGCCGCCTTCGCCGCATAACCGCTCCCATCCCTGGCGCAGATTCAATCCATCTTCCTTTTTCTCCCGTAAACACATCCGGATTGTTCGCTTAACATCAACAAATTAAGGAACGATAAGAATATCCGTTCCCTTAGACTTCACGGCTTACCGCATCATAACTTAAAAATTCCTTGTGCAACCAGCAGTCGGCAATTCATAAATATTTCCTATATTTAGCTCCACGAAAATTCAAGGAGCGCACCGTTATGAGCGAAGAGAAAAACGAACAACTTCTGCCCGAAGAAGAAAAACACGAACAGGCAGATAATCAGCAAGTTCCGCAAGAGGAAATGCCAGCCGAAAACCCCGAGGAACACGAGGTGGACTTGAACGATGAACACCTGGCCGAAAAGTCGGCCGAGGACATCGTGGAAGAAATCCACGCCGAAATTGCAGGCCAATCCGAACAACATTCCGATTGGCAAAAGCAAGCCGATGTGGATACCTCCGGCTACGCGGGTTATTCCTTGGCGCAACTAAGTGAAGAACTTCGTGAACTGTTGGACAAATACGAGGTGATGCAAATCCGCAACACCGTCCGGCGAATCCAACAATTGTTCGAAAAAAAATACCGCGAAGCCAAGGATAAAGCACGCCAACAATACCGCGATGCCAATGAGGGCGATGAGAGTGGTTTCCATTTCCACCTCAAAGAAAAAGACGTTTTTGATAATCTCCTTCGTGAATATCGCCGCCGCCTAAACGACGCCCGCCGACAATACGAACAAAAACTCCTGGAAAATAAAACCAAACGCGAAGCGCTTATTTCGGAATTAAAAAATCTGATTCAAGGACAGTCTGCCATTGAAACAAAAGATTTGTTTAAAAAGTTCAAAGAAATACAACAGGAATGGCGAAAGGCCGGTAACGTTCCCCGGAAAGATTACGAAACCTTGTGGAACAATTTCAAATATTGGGAAGAACAATTTTTCGACCTGATTGAATGGGACCGCGAATATCGTAAAAAGGTTTATGAAGAAAACCTCCAAGCCAAGCAAAAAATTATCGAACGCGCCCGACAACTGCTCGACGAAGAAAATGTGAGCAAAGCTTTCCGCGAACTCCAACAACTGCACAAAATCTGGAAGGAAGAAACCGGTCCCGTAGTTCCCGAATTACGCGAAGAAATTTGGCAGGAATTCAAGACATTGACCAAACAAATTCACGACCGCCGCCGTGAATATATGGCCCGCATCCGCGAAGAACGCAAAAAAGAATGGGAGCGCAAAGAAGGATTGGTCCAACAATTGGCCGAAATCGCCGAACAAGAACCCGGCACCCACGACGGGTGGCAAAAACTCGCCAAACAAGTTGAAGAAATTCACGCTTCGTTTTTCTCGGGCTATCGCGCACCAAAAAGCATAGTGGATGCGTTTTTTGAACAACTGCACACATTCAATCGCAAAAAAAACAGTTTCTACAAGGCCTATAAATCCGTTCTCAAAGAAAACCTGAACAAGAAAAAAGCGCTGCTCGAAGAAGCCCGCACGCTCAAAGACAGCGAGGACCTCAAAGCCGCCAAAGAACGTTGCAAAGAACTGCAAAAACTGTGGCGCGAAACCGGCCCCACACCCCGGAAAGCATCCAAACACGTGTGGGAGGAATTCCAAAAGGTTTGTCGCGAATTTTTCGATTTCTATCATTCCAAAATCAAAGAAGAAATTTCGCAGGAATACCAAAACTACCTGAACAAAAAAGAGTTTCTCCAACAACTCAAAGAGCGTTATCGCAACGAGGAAGAACCCTTGGATTTGGATACCATCCAAGCACTGCGCGAACAATGGAAAACCCTGGGCCATGTCCCCGAAAACGTCCGTTTTATCAACAATAAGTTTCACCGGTTTCTGAGTTCCCTCTACCGACGGCTCAATATGGACAAAACCGAAATAGAACTGCTTGAATACCGTCAACATCTCGAAGCCATGAGCGCCGGAAAGCCAGGACGTTTGGAACGCGAAGCACGTTTTGTGCGCGAAAAAATCGAAACCCTGAAACGCGATTTGAGCAACACCGAAAACAACTTGAACTTTTTCAAGGTCGAAGACCAAAACAATCCTGTGCTCCGGGAAGCCAAACGCAAAATCGAACAATTGCGTGCTTCGCTTGAACTTTGGCAAAAGAAACAGAAACTGCTCAATGAGATACGTCGCGCTTAATATGCTCGTTTGGTTGACCCTTTGGGCAAACCTTCGCGCACAAGATATCGACATCTACCAGCACCGGCCCAATGCCGCATTCCGGTTTCCGGCTGTGCCCCGTCAAATGGATTTTCGTGAATTCGATTTGCTTTCCACCCATGTACGTATGCAAGATATTTTTGCAGCGAGCATTGTTCCCGGTTACATTCATTTCCGGATTTACGAAAAACGCACCGGTTATTGGCTGCTCGGTTTGCGCGGTCTGGGATATGCCGGATTGGCTTACCTCAGCATACGCAACAAATCATGGTTTAACCTGATGTTTAATCCCTTGGCACGCTACACCGACCGGCACTACGAAACGGACATCGCCGTGGTCTACACCTCGGCCGCCCTGATTCTTGGCACATTCTTCTATGATTGGATTCACGGGCGCTATTTGCTTCAACACAAGCAAGCCAAAATACGCTTCAAATACGCCCCTGCTCTGTCGGTCAATCCTTTGCCGGGCAACCGGCGCGCTGCCCTTACGGCCGGCATTATGTTACAATGGTAATTTTTTTACAAAAAACCGTTCCTCATCACAAGGAACGGTTTTTATTATTGATTCGTATTTTCTCAGATTAACCCAAGAACGGATACCGGTAATCCGTGGGCGGATTCAGGTTTTCCTTGATGGCACGCGGCGACAACCAACGAATCAGATTCCACATGGAGCCGGCTTTGTCGTTGGTGCCCGAAGCACGGGCACCGCCGAAAGGTTGACGATTGACCACCGCACCCGTGGGTTTGTCGTTGATGTAAAAGTTTCCGGCCGCATTTTCGAGCCGCTTGGTGGCATAGTCGATCACGTAGCGGTCGCGGGCAAAAATGGCGCCGGTTAATCCGTAAGGCGACGTACTGTCCACCAAATCCAAACTTTCTTTCCATTCGGCATCGGGATAAACATACACCGTGAGTACCGGCCCGAAAATTTCCTCTTCCATGGTAACATAGTGCGGGTTGGTGGTAAGTATCACCGTAGGACGGATAAAATAACCAACCGATTTGTCGTAATCACCGCCCAAGATAATTTCTGCCTCAGGATCCTTACGTGCCTGTTCTATATAGCCGGTGATTTTGTTAAAGGCGCCCTCGCTAATCACGGCCGTGATAAAGTTGGACATATCGTCGGGTGCACCCATTTTCATACTATCAACCTGTTTTTTTAATTCGGCAAATACATCGTTCCATTGGCTTTCCGGTATGTAAGCCCGCGATGCCGCAGAGCATTTTTGTCCTTGGTATTCGAAAGCACCACGTGCCAAAGCCGTAGCCACTTCCTTGACATCGGCCGAAGGATGCATCCAAACGAAATCCTTACCACCGGTTTCGCCCACAATGCGCGGATAGGCCTTGTAGTTGGGAATATTTTCACCCATACGTTTCCACAGGTATTGGAACACATCGGTGGAACCCGTAAAATGCAATCCGCCGAAATCCGGGTGGATAATCACGGTTTCGGTGATTTTGGTGGCGCTACCGGTTACCATATTGATAACACCCGGTGGCAGTCCGGCTTCGCGAAGCACTTCCATAATCATATTGGCCGAATAAACCTGACTGGCCGAAGGTTTCCATACCACTACATTGCCGGCCATAGCGGGCGAAGTGGGCAAATTGCCCGCAATGGATGTAAAGTTAAAAGGTGTTACGGCATAAATAAAACCTTCCAACGGACGGTATTCCATTCGGTTGTATTCGCCCGGCGCCGATTCGGGTTGTTCTTTGTATATCCGTTCCAGATATTCGGCATTGAAACGCCAAAAATCGGCCAATTCGGCCACCGCATCGATTTCGGCTTGGTGGATGGTTTTGGATTGGGCTATCATGGTGGCCGCGTTCATTTTGGCACGGTAGGGCCCTGAAATCAAATCGGCGGCACGAAGGAATATGGACACGCGTTGTTCCCAAGGCATGGCGGCCCATGCTTTGCGCGCTTCCATGGCCGCTTCAATGGCTTGCAATACATGTTCGCGTCCGGCCTGTTGATAAACGCCCAATACATGTGCATGTTCATGCGGCGGACGCATTTCTTTTTTCTTTTCGGTAAAAATCTCCTTATCGCCTATATACAAAGGCACTTCGATTTGACGATTCCACATTTCGCGGTAGGTGCGCAGAACTTCTTCACGCTCCGGGCTTCCGGGCGCATAGCTTAGCACGGGCTCGTTTTTGGCCCGCGGCGGAAAGAAAAGACCTGTTCCCATATTTGTTTTGTTTTATTGTTTTCGGTTCAGCTCAAAGATACGTTTTCCGCGCGGGATAAGGAATGCCATTGCGCAGTTATCATGTTTTTTCCATAAAAATATCCCGGGAATTGAACTTCACCGGGATAGAACTTATGGTTTACTATGTTCCAACGTCAAAAATAAATACGTATGTATGGCGTAAATGCCGAAGGATAAATGCTTTTGTTGGCATCATACAGCAAGTCGTAGCGCAGGCCGATGACCACATTTTGCGTGCGGTAACCCGCACCCAGGTAAAAAGCCGGCACTTCCCAACGTGTGGACGTATTCCCTACGGATTTGCGGACAAACAAATATTGATAATCGATGGAGAGCTCCAAATAGCGCCAAGGCAGGTAAGCCAACAAAGCATCGGCCCCGTAAACATAGTAGCGCGAACGTAGTCCGTAATTCCGCACGCTTTGGTAGGTAAGTTGTAGGTTGGAACCGATATAAAATCCGGGTTTGATACGATACATCAATCCCGGTTGAAGGTCCAAATAAAAGCCGTTATTGGAAACACCCAAACCGAATCCACCGTAGAACCTCACACGCGACGGACGGCCGGTTTCTTCTTTCGGACAGCAAGTGTTGAAATACAGCGTTTGCTGGGCGCCGGCATACAAGGAAAAAAGCAAAACAACGAGCGTAATAAAACTTTTTTTCATAGTAGAAAATGATTAGTAATTAAGGAACGGCTTCCAAACAAAGTCGTGATATTTGTTGCGGTCGAAGCGATGGCAATCGTCCAGGTCGGTTACCTGTTCGGTGGTGTATGATACTTCCTCTACAAAGGACACAGCCCTGCGCACGCCCTCACCGATGTTGATAAACACCGTTTCGCCGTCGCGAATGGCGTTGTTTTTGAGCGCTTCGAAATAACCCAAAAGTCCAACTGCCGAAGCCGGCCCGATTTTGACAGCCACCTCGTAGGCCGCCAGCCGGGCCATATCCACGGCCATTTCCTCTTTGACCGAGAAGAACTCACCGCCCGTCCGTTTGACCAACTTGGCAAGTAATGGATAAAGCACCGGATTTCCGGTAGCCAATGTAGGAACCAGTGTAACGGGATTTTCGATGACCGGATAATCCTTTTCCCAACCCTCGGGAAATCCCATACGTTTGGCTTTGTTCCAGGCCTGCACTTGCGGGTCGCATTTGTCGCCCTGGATAAAAATCATCCGCGGAATACGTCCCAACAGTCCGGTATCGCCAAAATCATGGAAGGCCTTTTCAAGGGCCAAAGGCGAAGTGCCTCCGCTGATGGCTTGGATATACACATCGGGCATATTGCCCAGTTGGCGTATCATTTCAAAGGCCGAAGTTTTTTTGGCTTCCAGGCGCAAGGGATCCAAATTGCCTATGGAAATCAAGATGCCGTGCTTGCGGGCATATTCGGCAGCCAGTTTTTTGGCATAAGCATAATCTCCCTTAACGATAAACACTTTTTGACCCAGCGCGCCGATGTGTACAAAATTTTCGCGTAGCGAATCCTTGGGCACAAAAATGGATGCCGAAATGCCGGCCTTGGCCAGGTACTGGGCAAAGGCGTTGGCCGTGTTGCCCGTGCTGGCCACCACATATTCCTTGATGCCGTGCTCTTTGAGCACACTGGCGGCCAAGGTTCCTCCCTTGTCTTTGAAGGTTCCCGTTGCCGGACTGTAATCATTGCGATTAATGTAAACAATCAGGTTGAGCCCGTAGCGATCGCGGGCATAGCGTTCCAAGAATTTCCAACGGCGGATAGGTGCCACGCCTTCGCCGTCCGAGATGATGTTTTCGCGCCTGTTGAGCGGCAAAAAGTCAAAATAATGCCACAAACTGTCGGGTTTTTGACCCGGCGCCACCAATTCGCCCAATTTTTCCTTGGGCGTGGAATAAACCGTGTGCACATGCCGGCCGCCACATTTGGGACAGGACTGCATGTTTCCGAACCATTCTTCAAAACCGTCGATGGTGTTGCCACAGCTTTGGCATACAAAATGAAATTTTTGCCCCATTTTTCAAATTTTGGATAAAGATACAAAAGCCCGCCCAAATGCCTGCTGACCGGATGCGGAAAACCGCTTTGTATTTGTGCACTCCGGTTGTTACCTGCGGTGTCGCCCATCCCGATAGCGAGCGAATAGGCGGAAGTTCCGGCGCCCCCCGGGCGCCTCCACGGCTCCACAAGCCGTCAGGGCGCCGGCGGCGGAATGAACATTCCGCTGCCGGCGGCGCAAAATTTTAGCGGTCGATGTTTTATGCAGGAATTTGTCAATTTACCACGTCTCAACAAGAAAATCACACCGGTTTTTGCGCCGCCGGCCCGCGCCTTCGGCGCGGCGCCGGCGCCCTTTGTCTTGTTTCGCAACTCCGCAAGCCCTTCGGGCCCGCTTCGCTTCGCCTCCGGTCTTGCTCCGTGTGCTTCGGAGCCGCCTGCGGCGTCTCCTTGCGGCCCTCGGAGCCCTTCGGTCTCCTCGGGTTGCGGCGAACCCGCAAGGCGGTTTCGCCTTCAATGTTTACAGTAGCGGACAATCATAAACCCGGATATTCCAACCAAGGCCGGATGTATCATTGTGGACGCGCGATTTATCGCGCGCTCCTTATTATCGCGCCAGGGATGGAAGCGGTTATGCGTGGGTGGCATCGCTTCAAGCATAAAATTATCACACCAAGTTTTGTTCTTTTTGCCGATAACGGCATTGACCATCCTTGCCATAGCTACGGCTATGCCTTCGGATGGCCGGCTTTGTTCTTGACAAAAATAACTTCAACTTTTCCAATACTTTATGCTTGAAGCGATGCCGGCGCGCCGCAGGCCTGCCGTGGCGGCGGGGCGACCAGTGGGGAGCCACGTTCGCCACGTTTGCAGGGCAAGAGCGGGCCGCCTGCGCATTTGAGCGGACAGCCCGACGGCGCCACGTGAGGAACGGCCGTCCGCAAGCGTGCTCCGTCATCGCGAAGCGGCGGCCGATGCACCGCAGGTGCTCCGAACGTGTGCGAGCGAAGCGAGTCCCGCCTCATGAATGCGCCGCGGTGCGAGCAAAGCAAAGCAACGCGGCTTAGCGTTGCAGCAAGCATAAAATATTCAAACCAAGTTTTGTTCTTTTTGCCGATAACGGCATTGACAATCCTTGCCATAGCTACGGCTATGCCTTCGGATTGCCGGCTTTGTTCCCGACAAAAATAACTGCAACTTTTTCGTCATTTTACGCTTGCTGCAACGCTGCATGAATGAGGGCGGGGCGGCGGGGCGCCCGAATAATCAAAAAAATATTATGCGTGCATAATAATTCGAATATTTTTTCGTATCTTTAAACCGGAAAAACAAATGGCATCGCTATGAAAATACTTCTTATGCTCAGTGTGGTTCCCGATACCACCTCCAAAATCAACTTTACCGACGACAACACCCGTTTCGACAAGGCGGGTATCCAATTTGTGATGAACCCGCACGACGAATTCGGGCTCACCAAAGCCATGCAAATCAAAGAAAGCACCGGTGCCGAACTGCACGTGGTTCATGTAGGACCACAGGCCTTCGAACCGGTGATGCGCAAAGTGCTGGCCATTGGCGCCGATAAGGCCTTCCGCATCGACATGGAACCGGCCGACAGCTACACCACCGCCGTGCAACTAGCCGCCTTTTTGAAAGACAAGGACTACGACCTGATTATTGCCGGCAAGGAATCGCTCGACTACAACGGCAATGCCGTGCACGGACTTGTGGCCGCCATGACCGGACTTCGCTTCGTGAATGCCGTGATGGGACTGGATTTTGAAGGCGACAAAGTTTTGGTAACCCGCGAAATCGAAGGCGGAAAAGAAACCCTCGAAACCCGGCTTCCGTTGCTTATCGGTGGCCAAAAAGGCCTGGTTAAGGAAGAAGAACTGCGTATTCCGAACATGCGTGGCATTATGATGGCCCGCAAAAAACCGCTGGAAGTAATTCCGCCCGTCGAAGCCACGCAAGCCGTGGAATTCCTCCGCTTCGAAAAACCGCCGGTCAAAAGTGCGGTCAAACTGGTGGATAAGGACAATCTGGACGAACTTATCGATTTGCTCCATAACGAAGCCAAAGTTATCTAACCCTTAAAAAAACGAAACAACCATGAACATCCTCATATTTGCCGAACACAACCAAGGAAAACCCAACAAAACCGCCAAAGAATTGGCTTCCTACGCCCGCGCCCTTGCCGGCGAAGGCGGAACGGTAACGGCCCTGGGATTCGGATTGCAAAGTCCCGAAGACCTTTATGCCTATGGTGTAAATCAAGTTCTTAACGTGGACGACGCCCGCTTTGACTCGTTCAACGCCAAAGCTTACGCCCTGGCCTTGCAACAAGCAGTCGAAAAAACCGGTGCCGATGTGGTGCTTGCCGGACAAACCGCCGACGGGCAATACGTGGGCCCGCTATTGGCCGGACTGCTAGGGGCGGCCTATGTAACCCAAGTGGTTTCCTTGCCCGAAAACAGCAAACCCTTGGCGCTCAAACGAAAAAGTTTTTCCAACAAAGCCATTGCCACGGTGCAAATCGATACGGAAAAGGCCGTGCTCAACCTGGCCAAAAATTCCTACGGCCTGCACGAAAATCCCGTAGGCGGAAGTGTGGAAAATTTTGCTCCGCAAGTGGACGACGCCGTTTTTGACGACATCCGAAGCGTCCGGGTGGAAAAAGCCACCGGCAAAGTGCCGCTTGCCGATGCCGAAATCATCGTATCGGCCGGTCGCGGACTCAAAGGACCCGAAAATTGGGGCATGATTGAAGAACTGGCCGACGTGCTCGGCGCTGCCACAGCTTGTAGCAAACCCGTGGCCGATATGGGTTGGCGTCCGCATACCGAACACGTGGGCCAAACCGGAAAACAAGTGGCACCCAACCTGTATATTGCCATCGGCATTTCGGGCGCCATTCAGCATTTGGCGGGCGTTAATTCGTCCAAAAACATTCTGGTAATCAATATCGACCCCGAAGCGCCCTTTTTCAAAGCCGCCGACTACGGGGTGGTGGGCGATGCCTTTGAAGTGGTGCCTAAGCTTATCGAAAAACTCAAAGCATTTAAAGCCGAGCATTGATCCGGCTCAAACGGGTACATTAAAACGCCATTCCGAAACGGAGTGGCGTTTTTTATAGTCGGAAGTTTACGGTTTTTGAAGTTCTTTCGTCCCGGATAAATGGGAAGGTATATTATTGCATTATCCTACGGTCAAACGTGCCGATAACGGGCGCATGATCCGAAGGTTTGATTTTGTTCTTACGGCGCGGCCAAAGATCCACTTCCACTTCACGCAAAAAAGGCAGCGCGGCCGGACTGACCAGCAGGTGGTCGATGCGCATACCTTGGTTTTTCCAAATTTTGGCACCCTGGTAATCCCACCAAGTATATTGAATCGTATCGGGATGAAGGTGCCGGAATCCGTCAACTAAACCCAATTGCAACAGAGCTTGAAGTTTTTCCCGTTCCTGCGGCATGGTGCCGATGCTGCCGGCCAGGGCTACGGGATCGTAAACATCGCGGTCGTCGAAGGTGATGTTGAAATCGCCGGTGATAATCACGCGGTCGGTTTGTAAATCGTAGGAGGTTTTCAACAAGTCGGTCAGTTCGTCATACCATTGCATTTTGAAACGGAATTTGTCCGTGCCGGGCAGGTCGCCGTGGGGGCCGTAAATGTTCCAAACGTCCAATCGGCCGAAACGGGCACGAATAATGCGGGCTTGTGCATCCAACACGGGCCGGTTGAATCGTATTTGCACATCATCGGGCGGGAATTTACTGCAAATACCCACTCCGTTGTAGCGTTTTTGGGGGTTGATATGGCAAACAAAACCGCGTTGGTCGAAAAATTCGCTTGGGAATTGTTCGGCGGTGGCTTTCAGTTCTTGCATAGCCAAAATGTCAATATCATTGCCACGATGCTCCATCCACAACCCGATGAGTTCGGTGCGCGAACGGATGGAATTTACATTGTAGGAGCCCAAGCGTAGCATAAGCCAAAAGAATTGCGGTTGTAACAATAAAATTACGAAAAAAAATCATTTAGACCAGTAACGTATGGATGATTATTAAAAAATTTTTGTATAACTTTATATCGGAAAACAAAGCAGGTTTGCAACTGAGATATTGGTTTTTAGGGGCGATATTATTTATTGTGCCGTTTTGGCTTAGCGCTCAGGATGATGCGCAAGTAATTGATTCGGTAAGGAATTATTTGCAACATATTCGTGCCCGGCAGATGAACGCCGGGGATTGGAAACAATTGAGTGGAATTCTTCACCGGTTGCCGCCCGAAAAAGCCGACAGTGTGGTGGACTTTATTCTGTCGGATAACAAAAACCTGAGCGTAAACATTATCGGCAAATTGTATGATTTCAAGGGATTGCTGTCCCGCAAACAAAATCTTTTTTCCCGGGCTGTGGAAAACCACCAAAAGGCCTTATACTATCTCAAATACACCGACGACACTTTGGCCCGCATCAAAGCCAACAACAATTTGGGTGTGGCTTTGCATAAGCTAAACATGGAAAACCTGGCTTTCAAATATTTTATGCGCGCCAAGAGCTTGGCCGACGCCATCGGGCACAAAAAAAGCCAAGCCATTGCCATCCACGGTATTGCAAATGTTTTTATCGATTTGGGCGATTACCGGCGTGCGCTTCAATATTTACGTCGTTCTTTGGATATTGAACGCAGTTTGAATAATTCCATGGGCGTGGAATACAATTATTCCAATTTCGCCGAGGCCTATACCTACCTCAAACAATTCGATTCGGCCAAATATTATTTGGACAAATCCATCGAACTGGCCAAAAAATTATACGACGGCAAGCTGGGCGTGGAATATAATTTGATGGGAAAATATTTTTTCTACAAAGGCGATTATCCCGAAGCCGTCCGTTATTACAAAATGTCGTTGGCCGATGTGGAAAAACGTAATGTGGAGCGCTATGTGGCCAACGGATATATTATGATAGGGCGTGCACTTCAAAAAATGGGCCAATCCGGGGAAGCTAAAAAATATTTGACCAAAGGGCTGGAAACAGCCCAACGCATCAAATCGCGGGAAAATATTATCCTGGCCCTGGAAGCCCTGAGCGACTACTACCGGCAACGAGGCGATTATGCCCGTGCTTTGGAATTGCAAAAGCAAAAGGAAACCTACAAAGACAGTATGGTCAACCTGCATTCGTTGCAAAACATCAATTCCTTGGAAATCCTGAACAAAGTCAAGGAAAAAGAGGCCTACATCCGCCGGCTTGCCCGCGAAAAAGAACAAGCCCGCCGCCGAAGCAGGCGCAACAGCCGTATTGCATTGGGCATCGGCATCGGCAGTTTGCTATTGATGGCTTTGTTGTGGTATGTGTTCTGGCTCAAACGGCGCAATACCGAATTGGAATTGGAAGAATTGAACCGGGAAATTCATCGCTATATTTTGGAAATCGAAAATCTGAAAAACAAACAAGGCCAAGCGGGGGAAAGCCAGGCACAAATGCTTACCTTCAAATTAGCCAAAGAATTTGAACTCACCCGCAGGCAGGAAGATATTTTACGCTTGATTGTCGAGGGAAATTCCAATAACGATATTGCCGAAAAACTGCACATCAGCGCCAATACGGTCAAAACGCATTTGCGGCACATCTACGAAAAATTGAATGTGCGAAACCGTCGCGAAATTCTGCAAAAAATGGCTCAAACGGCTTCGTCAACCGGAAAAGAACCTACCTAAAAAGCCCTTGGCATACCAAGTATGTTCCGCAAGCGTTATATTCAAAAAATCCATAAGCATTTATTTTATTAATTTTGCCCATTCAAACGGCCTTATGAAAAAACTTATTCTGGTATTAATATTCACCCTAACGATTTTATCCTGCGGGCAATATCAAAAAGTGCTCAACAGCAACGACCCGCATAAAATGTATTTATTGGGAACCGAATTATACAAAAAGGGTAAATATCCCAAGGCCGAACGTTTGTTTGCCCTGGCCGAAAAATCTTATGTGGGCAAACCGCAATACGAACGGCTCAAATTCATGCGGGCCATGAGTTTGTATCACTTGCGCCAATATATGTCCGCCGGATACGAGTTCCGTCAGTTTGTCAATCTTTTCCCGCGCAGTTCCAAAAACGACGAGGCCTATTTTTACATCATCAAATGTTACCAAAAACTCACGCCCGATTATACGCGCGATTTGCAATACGCCGAAAAGACATTGGAAGAAAGCGAACGCTTTTTTGAACTGTATCCGCAGTCGAAATTTATTCCGCAAGTCAAGGAAATCAGTAAGGAAGCACTGCGCAAATTACAACATAAGGAATTTGCTCGTGGTAAATTGTATTACGATTTGGGTTACTACAAATCGGCCATGATCGCATTGGACAATTTCCTTTCGGATTACCCGGGAGCGGTGTTTAAGGAAGACGCCTTATACTACCGCTTTTTGGCTGCTGCACAATTGGCTATCAACAGCGTGGAATCCAAAAAAGCCGAACGCACCGAAACGGCTTTACACTATTTCGAAATTTTCAAAAACCGTTTTCCGCAATCCAAATACTTGAAAACGGCGGAAAACTTTTATAAAAAACTGAAAAAATAATCCCAGTCATGAGCGATAAAGAAACCCGAAAAAAAGCACCGGTAAGCACCGTAACGGTCAATCGCAACCGTATTGCCGCACCTACGGGCAATATTTACATGGCCATTGAAATCATTGCCAAACGCGCCGAACAAATCCAACAGGAATTGGTGCAAGAATTTAAGGAAAAGGCCATGGAATACACCGAACCCAAAGAAACCCTGCAAGAGGTTTTCGAAAATGAAGAGCTGATCGATGTTTCGCGTTACTATGAACGATTACCCAAACCCTGGGCCATTGCTTTACAGGAATGGGTCGAAGGGAAAATCACTTGGTCGTTTCAAGACGACGAAGGTAACGAAATCAACAACGAGGTTTTTTAATCCTTGGTTTTGTCGCTGGCGGGCAAACATATTCTCCTGGGTGTTACGGGCGGCATAGCGGCCTATAAAATCCCCTTATTGGTTCGCCTGCTGGTCAAGGAAGGCGCCGAGGTGCGCGTGATGATGACACCTGCGGCCCGGGATTTTGTTACGCCTTTGACGCTGTCGGTGGTATCCAAGCACCCTGTGGCCGTGGATTTTATTCGTAACGACCACACTTGGCAAAACCATGTGGAATGGGCCCGCTGGGCCGATGCCGTTTTAATTGCTCCCCTTACGGCCAACACTTTGGCCAAACTTGTGCAAGGCCAAGCCGATACTTTTCTGACTGCCACGGTCATGTCGACCGAATGTCCGGTTTTGGTGGCTCCGGCTATGGATGCCGAAATGTATGCTTACCCGGGCGTGCAAAAGAATTTGGACACGCTGGCCGGCTACGGCATGGACGTTATTCCGGCCGAAACCGGCGAATTGGCCAGCGGACTCACAGGCCAGGGACGTATGCCCGAACCCGAAACCTTGCTGGAACATTTGCGCCGTTTGTTTGAACCCGCCGAAGGCCCCTGGAAAAACAAATGCGTGCTCATCACCGCCGGCCCTACACATGAACCCTTGGATCCGGTGCGTTTTATCGGCAACCGGTCAAGTGGAAAAACGGGTTTTGCCTTGGCGGATGCCTTCCATAAAGCCGGCGCGGATGTCCGTTTGATTTTGGGCCCCGTTTGTGAGGGAGAACAAAAGTTGCCCTACAAAGTCGTCCGCGTGCAAACGGCCCGCGAAATGTTTGATGCCGTAATGGGCCGTAAAGATGAAACGGATATTTTTGTAATGGCCGCCGCCGTGGCCGATTTCCGGCCGGCACAAACTGCCACCAACAAAATAAAAAAGACCGGGAGCCGTTTACATATTGAACTGGAACCCAATCCCGACATCCTGGCAAGTTTGGGCCACAGTAAATCCGAAGGCCAAATCCTGGTGGGTTTCGCCTTGGAAACCGAAAACGAAAAGCAAAATGCCTTGGAAAAACTCCAACGCAAAAATGCCGATATGATAGTGCTGAATTCCTTGCGCGATACAGGCGCGGGCTTCGGCACCGATACCAACAAAATCACGGTATTGCACCGCGACGGAACAAGCCGGGAATATCCCCTCAAATCCAAGAAAGCATTGGCCTATGACCTACTTCGCGAAATGGAAAAATATCTTTAAGCATACTTTCCTTGCCATTGTTCCGCTTTTGTGGGCAACAACCCTCTACGGGCAAGAATTCCGTGCCCAAGTAACGGTGGACGCTTCGCAAATTCCCACTTCGAACCTGTCGGTGTTCAAAACCTTGGAAAAGGATTGGCAATCCTTGATCAACAAAACCCGGTGGACCGACCGTGTATTCGAGTCCAATGAACGCATCGAATGCAGTTTCCTGCTATCGGTGCGCAAATATGAAAACAACCGCATCGAAGCCGAGTTGAGCATCAGCAGCTTCCGGCCCGTGTATAATTCCACCTACAAAACCCCTTTGCTCCTGCTTTCGGACAAAAAAGTGGTGTTCAGCTACCAGGAATATCAGCCGCTTACCTTTACGGACTATCAATACGAAAACAACTTGGTTTCCATCACGGCCTTTTACCTGTATATGATTTTGGGCTACGATTTCGACAGTTTCAAAAACGGCGCCGGAAAGCCCTATTTCGAAAAAGCGCAAAAGGTGGCCGAAATGGCCGCAGGCGCAGGCGCCGCGGGTTGGGATTTGGAAGCCGCGGGCAAGTTTTCGCGTCGCCGCTGGGTGCAGGAGGCGCTGGACGAAAACAATGTGATGTTTCACACGGCCTTTTATAATTACCACCGCCGCGGATTGGATTTTATGGCCGACGATCCGCGCAAAGGAAAAACGGGCGTGGCGCACGCCTTGCAACAGTTGGAAAAATTGGATCGCACACGTTCGCAATTATTGCTCAAATTGTTTTTCGACGCCAAATCGGATGAGATTGTGCGCATTTTTTCGGGTGGTGGCCCACGGGTGCCCGCGCAGCAGCATTTACCGGATGTGTTGATGGAGTTGGCCCCTTACTACCAAGCCAAGTGGAAGCGGATTAAATAAGCCGGTTTGTCCTTTAATCTTTTAGGTTTTTCGGCTGAGACAAACCCAAACCCACACTGTCCAAAACCCGTTGCAAATCCATAATCATCCGCTGCTGAACCCGGCGATGACCGCGTTGCGCTTCAATGTTTACATAGCGTATGCCATTCCGGCCGCAATAAACCGACAGCGACCCGTCGTCGCTAACCGAATCATTGTTTTGCAAAAGGGCATTCCAGCCGGCGGCGGCCAAACGGCGGAATAAAAGCGAGTCGGCGCAGTAGAAAAAATCGTCGGGGTCGGTGCCGGATGCCAGGTGAACCTCCGCTGCGTCGCCTGCATAGCGGGCGCCGGGTAGATAGCTTTTTACGGAATATTTTCCGCGGGTGTTGTTGTGCAAAGCCACCACCAGCGCGGCGTCGTCCGCCACTTGGCGAATAAGGAAGCGGGCAAAACGGGCCACGGCCGAATCGGCTTCGGCCGAGTAAGTGCGTGAAAATTCCCGTAAAGTTTTTTTGCGCCCTTCGGGAGTATAAATCCTGTTGGGATCGAAACCGTAGCGCCGGCCGTGGAGCCGGAAGCGAATGTTGCGGCCGCCCGGATGGCGTATTTCCCACAATTGCCCGTGTTCAACGGCACGACGGGCCGCCCTGACGGCCGTGTTCTCATCGTCGTGCATGTTGAACCAAACCACGGGCAAACTGTCGAAATCGTAACGAATGAGCCGGACATCGGTATTGCCCAGCCGGTAATGCATGATTTGGCGGCCATGGTAGGCCCGTGGTGCCGCACAACGGCCCAGTATCCAAGGTAAAATACCGGCGATAAGGAGCAAAATCAGGACTTTTTTCATCTTTCCTTTTCGTGAAAAGCGATTACAATATAATGAAAAATGCCCGTTTCGAGCTGAAAAAAGGGAATGGTGGAAAAAGAAAAGCCGAAATCTAAAATTCCCTTTGCACATTTTAGAAAAACCTTGTATTTTTGCCTTGAAAACCCCAAAATTCTACGGCCTTCTCATACGCATAGTTTTACCTCCGCACGCGCCCCAAAGGGCCTTGTTCCTCCCACGTGAGGGATTTCCAAGTTAAAGTGCACGGGTTCCGACCGTGAAGAGCCGCCGGCGGTGTTTGCCGCATACTTTCTAAACCGTTTTACTAACCTTAGCAAATCGAACTTGTTTCAGGGACGGGAATTTTTATGTCCCCGTGGCAAGTTATCCGTGTAACCTGTGTTTAATCCCAAAAAAACAAAGAACAATGCACAACGATGGCACTTTTTCCGGCTCACAAAACGAGAAAGAATTCAATATATTTTCGTTTTTGATCCGCTTTTTGGCCCATCTGGCCATTACTTTTCCGTATTATTACAATTTGGACGTGATGCTACAACTGTCCCCGAACAAACATGATCCCGAAGATCATCGCTGTACGCGTGTTACCTACGAAACGGCCAAATTTTTGGTAAAACTGGTCGGCGCATGGGAAGAGGAATGGATAGGCCAAGGATTGTTTATGGATTTTAGAACGCCCGACAGGGTCAAAACGGTGTTGGATCAAATCGGGATTTTCGAAGCCGACGAAGGCATTTTGCTCCAATTGCCCCGCCCCCATAAAGCCAACCGTATGGTGGGATTGGACCCCAACACCATGCACATCTACCTGCATGCAAACCCCGACGGAAGTCTGCAACCGCCCGTTATGGTAAGCGCATTTAACTAAACCGAACTTACAACCGCCCAAATGGAACATTTGATTTTATTATCCCGTTGCCCCGCATATTATAACAAGGTTATGCACCGGCTAAGCCGAATAATGCGTAAGTATTTTCCCGACAACGATATGTTGGGCAAACTTATGTTTGAAACATTCAAAATAGCAGGCGAAGCTTTTATGAAGGAAATCGAAGAAGAATTACCGGACGAAATGCTCGAAGATGATGCTTACCGGTCAAACCTCCCTGATTTGGCCTTTGAGCAATTGAACTTTTTCTTGCAGTTTCAAAACGGCATGCGCATCCATGACGGTATCCATGTGGAGCCCCGTTTTTTTTGCGACAAATTATTGATGCTTTATTACCGGAACGGGGAATTTATCAATTTCGACTGGGTATTTTTTTTCGATACGCGCTTTTTGATGGAGCTGTACACCGACAACTGACACCTTGCAAATAGATTGCATAATGACCCTTTAATTTTGTCCCGAACGCAAAACAAAACATTTACCGCCATGCAGCAATCGAAACAACTTGCCCATTCCGCCTACAACCGACGGATGAACCTGCTCATCCGGATGCTCGAACGCCATTTCCCCACCCTTGAAATGCGGAGGGAATTCCTTGAAGAGTTGGAATATAAAATTAAATCTTCCGATGCCGAAAAAACCTATTCCAAGGTTATCCAACGCCTGATTTGGTACTACGAATACCTTGGCGAACACGGACCGCAGCAGGAATACTCCGAGCAGGAATTATTCCTCTACGATGCATTGGAATTTTATTGGTACCGGGATTTTACCCTGGTGCTCCACCGCCATCGTCATCCGCTTTGGGACAAGGATTTGGGAATGGTTACGGGTTACGAAACGACCGGCATAAAAAAAATGCGTTTGTTTATGAGCACACGCGACGAATGGCCCGTGGAGATGGTGTATTTGAATTGATTTGGAAAAGAATTGTAAAAGTTTAGATAAGAACCCTGACATAAATATGTCTTTTATATCAAAAAAAATAGTATTTTTGAGCCAAAATTAGCTATTATGAGAATCCCTAAATTATTTTTTTTGGTACTTTTCGGATTAGCTTCAAATCTCTTGTTCTCACAAGGACATGCCAATTTGCGTTTCGGATTAACCTTCCCGCAAGGAAAGTTTTCCGATGACGACAGGGAAAATTTCATGTTTACCACCTTGGGTGCCGGCACCGGTTTTCACATAGGATTGGATTATGATTACCGGTTTAAAGGTAGTGGTCTTGGAGTTTTCGGGGGAGTTGATTTTCATTACAACCCTTTAAAAAGATCAATAAAAGATGATATTGAAGACGAAGCGGAAACCTTCGATGATTATACTTACCAAAAATATTTTAATATTCCCATAACGGGGGGATTGTTTTATACATTTGATGTTAATGATAATATTTCATTAATACTACGGGGCGGATTAAACTATAATATCCTGATAATTTCCCCATTTGAATATATCAATACTGATTTGGAGGAAGAAGGAACAATCAATTTTTCTACCACATCAAAAATTGGTTTTCGATTAGGAGGAGGGTTGATCATACAAGGAAAGTATTTAGTACAATTCAATTATTTTGGTCTGGGTAAATATAATATTCCGATAGAAGTTGTGGAAGATTACGATGGTAATCGTGATGTATACAAATGGAGAATTAAAACAAGAATTAATTATCTTTCCATTGGTGTAGGGGTCCGTTTCTAAAAAGTAATTTTCGAAGCCGAATCCCGGTAAACGAATCGAGTAGCCACCGGAAGTTAAGTTTCCGGTGGTTTTATTTTTAAATAATTATTTCCAATGTTTTTTTGTTTTTGAATTGATGATTTACCGTAAGGGCACTCCGGCAGCCCTGCGGTCTGCCTCCCGACATTGCTACGCAATGTGCGGGACAAGTTCCGCGAGCCCTGACGGTCTCGCTCCGGCGCTCCGTGAACCGCCTTGCGGCGTTTCACTCCGCGGGCCTCGGAACCCTTCGGTTTCCTCGGCGGCTCCGGGAGCCGGCACGCTTCGCCTGCGGCGCTGCGTTTGTCTCCCTTCGCGTGCTTCGGAGCCACCTGCGGTGTCTCCTCGCAGCCCTCGGAGCCCTGCGGTCTCCTCGGGGAGCGGCGAAACCGCCGTGCGGGTTCGCCTTCAATGTTTACAGTAGGAGAACGTAAATAGGTAATCTTCGATCCATTGTCCGGTGTTCGATATTCAAGCGCGATTTATCGCGCGCCAAACGCGCCAGGGATGGGAGCGGTTATGCGGCGAAGGGGCGAAAGTGTTTTTTGCGCCGGCGCTGGGGGCTCCCGGAGGAAGAGACCGCAGCGCCGGCCATGCAAAAACCGGCGCACCCAA
>JALVVJ010000003.1 GCA_027023475.1 Flavobacteriales bacterium | reverse complement strand
CACGCTTTCCTGAACCACCGCGGATTTACGGTGCCCGAAGATGTGCTGAGTATGGTGCACGACGTGCTGCGCCACCGCATCGGACTGACCTACGAGGCCGAAGCCGAAAACATCACCACCGACGACATTATCAACAAAATCGTCAATAGCGTGCTAATTCCCTAATTCCACCGGCGGATGGACACCAAGGAACTGCTTAAAAAGGTCAGGAAAATCGAAATCAAAACCCGGCGTTTGTCCGACCAACTTTTTTCGGGTCAATATCATAGCGCTTTCAAAGGCCGCGGGATGACTTTTTCCGAAGTGCGTCCCTATCAATACGGCGACGATGTGCGCGCCATCGATTGGAACGTAACGGCCCGCTACCGGACACCCTTTGTCAAACTTTTCGAAGAAGAGCGCGAACTCACCGTGATGTTGGCCGTGGATATTTCGGGCTCGGAAAACTTCGGCACCCGCGGGCAACTCAAACGCGAAATCATCACCGAAATAGCCGCCACTTTGGCCTTTTCGGCCATCAAAAACAACGACAAAGTGGGCTTGGTGCTGTTTACCGACCGCATCGAACTGTTTATCACGCCCCAAAAAGGGCGTTCGCACGTGTTGGGCATCATCCGCCAACTCCTGGATTTTCGTCCCCAAGGCAGGGGCACCGCAACGGCCATGGCGCTCAAATACCTGTTTAACGTGCTCAAAAAAACATCCATCGTTTTCCTGATTTCCGATTTCCTGGACGATGGCTATGCCGACACGCTCAAAATTGTAACCAAAAAACACGATGTGGTGGGCATTCGCGTTTACGACCCCGCTGAAAAGGATTTTCCGCCCGGTGGTTTCCTGCTGCTCGAAGACCCCGAAACGGGCCGTAAACAATATGTGGACACCTCGTCGGCAGCCGTTCGCAAGGCCATTGCCGACGGTTTTGCACACTACGATCATTATTTTACCGATGCCTTCCGCAAAGCCGGAGGCGGACATATCCAAGTGGGCACCGATTCGTCCTACGTGAAGGCCTTGATGCAATATTTTAAACGTGTGGGCCGATGAAACAACGCAAATTCGTATCCGGCATATTGTTTTTACTAATGCTTCTGCCTGCATTTCCGGCAAGTGCGCAGCAGGTGCGTCTGAGTGCCGACCGCGACAGTATTCGCTACGGCGAACGGGTGCGTTTGCATTTGCTGGTCGAAGGCGTCAAACAAGGCGACAGCGTTCGCGTGCAACCACGGGGCGGCGGTTTGGAAATTGTGAAGCAAACCGATTGGGACACGCTCCGGAAAGGCAATCGTTTGACCTTGGCCCGTGATTGGTGGCTTACGGGTTGGGATGCCGGCGACTATACCATTCCCGCCTGGCAGGTTCGTGTGGGTAAAAAGGTTTTGCAAACCGATAGCTTACATATCCGGGTGGCGGATATGAAGGTGGACACACTACAACCTGCGTGGCTAACGCCCAAAGAGACCGTCGATCCCGGAAAACCGACCAAGCCGGTGCGACTGGGCAAAGCCACATCGTTATTGACTTGGATAATGCTTATTTGGTTGGCGGCCCTGTTGGTGGTTGTGGGTACGGTGCTGTATGTGCTGCGAAAAGCCAAACCGGGCCCACCGGCAGCCAAGGAGGCCTATATGCGTTCGTTCAACGAATGGGAGCAATTGAAAGCCGGCAAGGGATTAATCGATGATCCCAATGCGTTTTATACCCGGCTCACGGATATTTTGCGTTCCTATATGGAGCGGGCCTTGGGTATTCCGGCCCTGGAAATGGTTTCGCAACTGTTGCTCGGGAAATTGAAAAATTTTCGATTTGAGAATAACGTCGCCTTTCCCGGTGAATTATTGGAGCGGTTGGAAGACATGTTTCGCCGTGCCGACTTGGCCAAATTTGCCAAATTTGCGCCCACGCTTCCCCAAAGGGATGCCGATTTGGAAACGGCCAAGGATTTCCTGGATTATGCCCATCAGGTGTTGGAAGAAATCGAATCGGAAAAACGCGAACAAGCCGAACGTTTGCGCAAGGAAGCGGCCCGCCGTTCGCGCACGCGCAATGCGGTGATCATAGGGCTGTTTTTGTTGTTAATGGTTCCTGTGTTTTATGTGGTATCCAAAGGACTACAAAGCCGGTTGAACAATGCACAAAACCCTTGGGTTTGGAAACTGAACAATATTCCGCAACCCAAGGACTGGTATGCTGTGAGCTATGGTCCCGCACCTTCCTTGGCATTCCGCACGCCCGTTGTCCCCAAGGCCGTTTCCTTGGCCGATAGTTTACACTCGCGCTATCCCGATGTGGCCGTGCTAACGGGCAGCTTGGACGGAGTGGAATTGGTGGTGCTGACGGCCACCGCCAAACCCGGCGAAAAAACCGATGTGGCCGGTATCTTGCAGTCGGCTTTGCCGCAAAGTGAACTCACATCGCACACGGCACAGTGGTTGGCCGATGCTTCGGGAAAGATTAAGAAAGTAAAAGACAGCCAAGGCCGGCTGTGGTGGATACGCTTTTGGCGGGAAGGAAATCAAGCGCGCCTTTTGGCTATTCGTGCGCCCGAAAAAGGTGTGGCCGGTCAAATGGCGGAATTGATTGCCGCAAGTGCCCGGCTTGTTGAACCGCAAAACAAAACGCCATGAAACAAGTGAGCGAACATTGGCAGTTGGTCTATCCCTGGTTTTTGCTCTTGCTGCTGCTGTTGCCGGTGGTTTACCTTATTTTGCGCGGGTTTCGCAACAACGACCGGCCGTGGATGCGCTATTCGTTGGCAGGCCTTGCCGCACGGGTCAAAACCTACAAAAACCGCTTGTATGACATGCTTCCTTGGCTGAGTTTGCTGGTGTTTGCTCTGGGTATCATTGCGTTGGCACGTCCGCGCACCGAAGGTGTTAGCACCCACATAAACAAAACCAAAGGTATCGACATCGTTTTGGCCGTGGACGTGTCGGCCAGTATGCTGGCCCGTGATTTTAAGCCCAACCGCTTGGAAGCGCTTAAAAAAACGGCCATCAATTTTGTGCAAAACCGCCCCAACGACCGTATCGGCTTGGTGGTCTATGCCGGCGAGGCCTTTACCAAAGTTCCCCTGACCACCGACAAACAATTGGTGATCAAGGCCATCCGGGATTTGGATTTTTACAAATTGTTCAACCAAATCGAACAGGGAACGGCCATAGGGATGGGATTGGCCGTGGCGGTAAACCGGCTCAAAGACAGCAAGGCCAAAAGCAAGGTGATTATCCTGATGACCGATGGCGTGAACAACACCGGCGCCATCGACCCCGACACGGCCCTGGAATTGGCCAAGCAATTCGGCATTAAGGTTTACACCATCGGTATCGGAACCAACGGAGTGGCGCCTTTCCCGATTATTTATGATAACGGCCAAATCCGTTATGCCCCCCAAAAAGTGGAAATCGACGAGAAATTGCTTCGCAAAATCGCACGCGAAACCGGCGGGAAATATTTCCGGGCCACCAGCAACCGCAAGCTGGATGAAATTTACCGCGACATCGACAAAATGGAAAAAACGGTGATCGAAGAAAAACGTTATTACAACTATACCGAATACTACCGCCCTTTGATTTGGGTGGCGTTGGTATTGATGTTGATCAGTTGGACCATACGCCAAGTGGTGCTTCGACAAATACTATAAGGATTGATGCCTATGTTTCGCTGGGAAAAACCGGAATATCTCTACCTGCTGCTGCTCATACCCCTTTTTTGGGCGGTGTTGGTCGCCCTGCGGGCGGCGGCACGTCGGCGCCGGATAGACTTCATCGACAAAAACACTTTGGAACGCATTTCCGGTGGACGTTCGGCCGTTAAGCCCTACGTCAAAATGCTGTGGTGGTCGTTGGCCTTGGCCTTTTTTATCATGGCGCTGGCCAATCCGCAAATGGGCACCAAGGTGGAAACCGTGCACCGTAAGGGTGCCGATATTGTGTTTACGCTGGATGTGTCGCGCAGCATGCTGGCCGAAGATGTCAAGCCCAACCGGCTGGAAAAGGCCAAGCGCATCATTTCGCAAATGATCGACCGGATGGTTTCGGACCGCACGGGCAGTATCGTTTATGCCGGCGAAGCCGTTCCGGTGCTGCCCATCACCACCGACTATGCGGCGGCCAAAATGTTCCTGCAACAAATTTCGCCCGATATGGTTTCCACCCAAGGCACGGCTTTGGACGAAGCCCTGCGGCTGGCACAAACCTATTTCGACCGCGACGAGGCCGACAAAATCCTGATCATCCTTTCCGACGGCGAAGACCATAGCCAAGCCGCCGTGGATGCGGCCGAAGCCCTGGCCGAACAGGGTATCAAAGTGATTGCCGTGGGCATTGGCTCCGATACCGGCGCACCTATTCCCATACGCCGCCACGGGCAACTTATCGGCTACAAAACCGACCGGGACGGGCAGCGTGTGATTTCGCGCCGCAACAGGGAGTTGCTCTACGAAATAGCCCGCAAAACCGGCGGAATTTATGTGGACGGCAACAATACGATGGCCGCCGTGAAGCAAATTATGGATTACCTGAAAAAAATCAACCGAAAGGAATACGAGGAAAAGCGCATCACGGGCTATAAGGACCGTTTCCCTTGGATGATCGGCGCCGCGTTGTTTTTCCTGCTTCTGTGCGTGCTTACCACCGAAAAAGAAACCGCTTGGTTGCGCCGCCTGAATTTGTTTAACGAAAATGCTGCGAAAAATGAGGATTAGGTTGCTCTGCATATTGCTTTTCCTGACTGCCGGTTTGGCAGCCCAAACGCGCAAGGATACTTTGCAAACCTATGCCGGCCGTGCCTGGACGGCCCATCAAAAGCGGGATTATGCCCGGGCCGAGCAGGATTGGCGCCGTGCTTTGCACTACGGCCGTCAGGATACGGTGATTTACAATTTGGGCAGGGATTTGCAAGCCCAACAACGAAGTTTGGAAGCCCTGCAATACTATCAATATGCCGGGACGCATAGCAAAAACGACAGCATCCGTGCGCGTGCGTGGAACAATGCCGGCGATATTTATTTGCAAAACAAACAGTGGCAACAAGCCCTGGAAAGCTACAAAAACAGCTTGCGCGCCAATCCCCATGATGAGATTGTGCGCCAAAAATATGCTTATGTCAAACAAAAATTGAAGCAGCAGCAAAAGCAAAACAAACAGAACAAAAATCAACCGAACAAGAACAATCAAAACAATAAGAATCAAAATCAGCAGAACAAGCAGAACCAAAACCAACAGAACAAGCAAAATCAGCAGAAAAAGCAAGATCAAAATAACCGACAGAACCAACAAAACAAGCAAGACCAACAGCAAAAGAAGAATAAAGGACAAAACAAGGACAAGCAAAACAACAAGCAGAATAACAAACGAAACCAAGACCAAAAACAACGGGAAAACCAAGCGCAAAACAAACATAA
>JALVVJ010000002.1 GCA_027023475.1 Flavobacteriales bacterium | reverse complement strand
CTATTGAACTAATATTTGCAAGGTTACTTTTTGATGCTTCCGATGTATTACCATAGGCACCAATATTTATTCTGCCGCCATTCGGACTAGGTTCGTTTGAAAAATCTGATGATGGATTACCTTGATCGATAGCAGGACTTATTACTGAATCTATTACCCACGTGGTACCATTCCAACGTCCAACGGTGGATTGAAGATGAAAATCAACAGCGTTTGGATCATTGACGTTTGTCGAAGTAGCATACAAAGGGTCAGCATGGATGTCAGTAGTTGACGAGGCGTTGTTATAATCTCCCGCACCACTATTATAAATATCATTGTATTCAGAAATGAAAGTATGATTGTTACTATCTAAATTATTGAGTCCGTAAGCGGCACTATTACTTATTATGTTATTACGTACAATTGTTTGATATCCCGTTCCGCTTCCGGATCCGATTTCAAATACGATGCCGTCTTTAAAACTCCCTTCAATAGTATTATTTTCTATAAGCGTATTGTGGGCTCCGTAAATATGCACACCACCATTTAAATAATCATCTCCGCCGGATGTATTATCAAAAATTTTAAACATTCTATTATGATGAATATGTACATTTTCCATAAAATTCATAGGACTTCCACCTTCAATCACAATACCTCCGGCTTTTCCGTAAATAAAATTCTCATATATTTCTGCCGAACCAACCGGTACTTCTGTATTACTAAGCATTATTCCGGCATATCCTGACGGAACATCGTCCAAACTATTTCCAATTGTATTTCTATAAACAGAAATATTATCACATTGTCCAAGTCTTATGCCGTCATTTGTTCTGGTACCGTAGATTTCATTGTCATATACTTCTATATCACTTATATATCCGAGATACAATCCTTCATGACCTGAATTTGCCATAAGATTATTATAAATTTTTACGTTATTACTCATACCGGCATCATAACTCATCATACGTATAAAATCACTATAATTGTCATGCAAATACATATCATGAATTGTAACATTAGAAGCGCCATAAAAAATCATGAGTATATAATACCAACCGGCGGTTGATGCATTCTGAGTACCTGCTGTAAGCTCAAATCCCCCGATTTCTACATTTGAGATAGAATCATTGGCTGATCCGTATAATTGATCTGATAATGAGCTTTCATTTACGCCTCCTGTCCAATGTTCACCGCCTTTTTGGCCTATCAGGGGTTTATTATACGGCCAGTTTGTGTAATCTTGCAGTTGCACTTTGACATTTGCATCGCCAAGTAATTTTGTATTGCTGGATATGATAATGGGTTCGTCAATAGTGTATGTCATCGGTCCTTTTAAATAAACGGTTGTAAAATCCGGGTTCGCCGCGACATAATCTAATGCTTGGTTAATCTCTACTTGGTCGCTTGTTCCGTCACAATTAAAATCACCTGTTCCGTCTCCGGCAACATATACTATTGGTGCTGTTTGTGCATTAATATTTACAAATGCGATAATTGATAATGAAATTAATAATAGTTTTCTCATTTTTTATTCCTTTGATATTTTATTTCTTTACTATTAACAACAGCCAATGTCCGTATAGAGTTTCATTGTTATATATTTTCCCTATTTTGTTGTGTATAGTTAGGTTTGTATATACAAAATTTGACGCCGGGTTTATAGCTTTTTGATGTAAAAATAAAGATTTTTTTTATTAATCATACGTAGTATGCAAAGGGAAACCAATGCGAAGCCGCCGCCGGCGCCCCGGCAGCTTGCGGAGCATCCCGAAAAAACCGCATCATCCGGTTCGCCAAAATCTTTGTATTTTTGGGCCGTATTAAAACCCGAGCATTGCAGCAGACCAAATATATCGTTATTGCCGGAGGCGTTACTTCGTCCTTGGGAAAAGGCATCGTGGCGGCTTCGCTGGGTAAGTTGTTGCAGGCCCGCGGATTGAAAGTTACGGTCATCAAACTGGACCCGTATATCAACGTGGATCCCGGCACGCTCAACCCTTACGAACACGGCGAGGTTTACGTAACCCGCGACGGCGCCGAAACCGACCTGGATTTGGGCTACTACGAACGCTTCCTGAACATTACCACCGGCAAGGACAACAATGCCACCACCGGAAAAGTGTATCAAAACGTTATTCTGAAAGAACGCCGTGGCGATTACCTGGGCAAAACCGTGCAGGTGATTCCGCACATTACCGACGAAATTAAGCGGCGTATCCGCGTGTTTGAAGACAAGGGTTACGACATTGTGCTGGTGGAAATCGGCGGCACGGTGGGCGACATCGAATCACTGCCCTTTATCGAAGCCGTGCGGCAAATGATATTGGAATTGGGACGCGAAAATGTGGTTACCGTATTGCTCACGCTTATTCCGTATCTGCATGCCGCAGGCGAACTCAAAACCAAGCCCACACAGCATTCGGTCAAATTCCTGATGCAAAGCGGCGTGCAACCCGACGTGTTGGTCTGCCGGACCGAAAAACCGCTCAGCGACGACATTAAGCGCAAAATCGCCCTAGCCACCAATGTGCCTTTGGATGCAGTCATCGAATCCATCGACGTAAACAGCATTTACGAAGTTCCGCTCAAACTGGCCGAACAGAATTTCGACAGCGTCGTTCTAAAACGTTTGGGTTTGGAATCCATCAGCCGGCGCAAGCCCCAAATGGATGCTTGGAAGGCCTTTTTGGAACGTTACAATCATCCGCAGGACGAGGTCAATATTGCCCTGGTGGGTAAATATGTTGAATTGCACGACGCCTACAAATCCATACGTGAAGCATTGGTTCATGGTGGAGTAGCAAATAAATTGAAAGTCAATATTTTGTGGGTTAATTCCGAAAAACTGAACACCGACAATATCCACGAAAAATTATCCGCCGCCCACGGCATTTTGATTGCGCCCGGATTCGGAAGCCGGGGCATCGAAGGCAAGATTTTGGCACTGAAATATGCGCGCGAAAACAAAGTCCCGCTCCTGGGTATTTGTTTCGGTATGCAAATGGCGGTGATCGAATTTGCCCGCAATGTGTTGGGGCTCAAAAAAGCCAATTCCACCGAAATAGATCCCGAAACGCCCTATCCGGTCATCGACCTGTTGCCCGAACAACTGGAAAAAGAACTGATGGGCGGCACCATGCGGTTGGGTGCCTTCGACATCGATTTGAAGCCCGGAACACTTATTCGCAAGGCCTTCGGCACCGAACGTATTTCGGAACGTCACAGGCACCGTTATTTTTTCAACGAATCCTACGGCGAAATGTTCCAAAAAGCGGGCATGAAAATTTCGGCCACCGATGCGGTTTCGGGCCTGACCGAAGCCATCGAACTGGAAAACCACCCGTGGTTTGTGGCCGTGCAATTCCATCCCGAATACCAATCCACGGTGGATTATCCGCATCCCTTGTTCAAGGCATTTGTGAGGGAGGCCTATCAACGTAAAAAAACAAAAAATGGCTCAAAAAAATAAAGGACGAAAACCGGCGCCCAAATCCAAAGCCGGTAAAAAAGTACAACCCGAACGGCGAAAACCGAACTTCCGGTCGCTTTTGATCAATTATATCCTGCTTACGGCCGCTTTTTACTTTATGATGAAAAGTTGCGAAAAAAAGCAGTTGAAGGAAAAACAAACGGCCCGGACCGAACAAACGGCCACCGACAGCACCGCATCCACCCTTCAACCGGTTCCCGTCGCCGATTCGGCCACCTTGGCCAAGCTGAAAAACCAAGCCGGCGATTTTGCCTATGCCCTCACATTGCCCGAACAAGCACCCGTTACGGTGGAAAACGAAGTGATGAAAGTGGTGTTCGGCTCCAAGGGTGGGGCCATCCGCTATTTGGAACTCAAAAAATATAAAAAATACGACGGCAGCCCCTTGGTAATGGTGGACGAGCACAACCAAGTGTTCGATTTGGATTTGCCGCTCAAAACCGGAAAAAAACTTTCCACGGCTGCCTTGCATTTTATTCCCGAAGTCCGGAAATCCGACAGCATCACCGTGGTAACCATGCGTTTGCCGGCGGGCGAGGACAAATTCCTGGCCTACGAATACCGCATCCGTCCGGGCGATTATTTGATGGATTTCCGCATATACACTCATAATCTTTCGGGGATTTTGGCCGGAAGTCCGGTCAAGCTGCATTGGGATTTGAAGGCCTATGCCCATGAAAAGGATGTGAAATACGAAAACCAATTTACGGCCCTCAAATATGCCACTGCCGACGGCAAGGTGGACGACATAAGTGCCTTGAAAAACGACAAGGAAATTATGCGTGAAAATGTGCGTTGGATGGATGGCAAGCAGTGGTATTTTTCGTCGTTTTTTATTGCCGCCAAGCCCTTGGACAGCGCACGGATGCGCCAAATCAAACTTTTCGAACCCGGAAAAGACAGCATTCACACCAAGGAATTTATCCTGAACACCTATCTGAATCCTTCCGGCGGTGAGCTGAGCGAAAGTTTTCATTGGTTCCACGGGCCTAACGAATACCGGCTTTTGGCTTCCTACGGCAAGGATATGGAAAAGGTCATCCGCTTGGGCTGGGGTATTTTCGGATGGATGAACAAATACGCCTTTATTCCGCTATTCCATTTTCTGGAAAAATTCTTTTCCAACTACGGATTGATTATCATTCTGATGACCTTGATTGTACGCTTGGTTACTTCGCCGCTCTACTACAAAACCTATGTGTCGCAGGCCAAGACCAAGATTATCAAGCCCGAAATGGACGAAATCAACAAAAAGTATAAGGACAATCCCATGAAGCGCCAAAAAGAAATCATGGCGCTGCAATCCAAGGCGGGCGTTAATCCCTTGGCCGGATGTGTGCCTTCGCTGTTGTTTATTCCCATTTTCTATGCCTTGTTCCGCTTTTTCCCGGCCGAAATCGCCCTGCGCCAAAAACATTTCTTGTGGATCGATGACCTTTCGTCTTATGAAACTTTTATGAAATTGCCGTTCCGCATTCCGCTTTTGGGCAATCATATCAGTCTGTTTGCTTTTTTGGCCGCTGTGGTGATGTTCTTTTATATGAAAATGAATCAAAGCGCTCAACCGTCGTCCATGCCCACCCAGGAAGGCATGCCCGATTTGAGCAAAATGATGAAGTGGATGCTTTGGTTTTCGCCCGTGATGATGTTCTTTTTCTTCAACAACTACGCTAGCGGGTTGAGTTTGTATTATTTCGTTTCCACCTTGCTGAGTTTGATTATCGTTTATGTAATCAAGGAATTTGTGATCGACGAAGAAAAAGTGCGGGCCCAAATCGAGGAAAACAAGAAAAAGCCCAAAAAACAAAGCAAATTCCAAGAACGCTTGCAACGTATGATGGAAGAAGCCGAACGCCAACGTCAGGCCCAACAACAGAACCGGAAAAAACGATAAATTTTAATAAGTTTACCAAAATTTTTTACGTAAAATGAGCAAAGATAAATCCAAGGAAATATTTTCGGTGCCCATACGGCATAAGAAACTGAACGAACTGGAAGCCACGGCCATCAGTGGAAACGACATCAGTTCGTCGGTGCTCTACGTTTCGGCATTGGCCATTGCTTTTGCCGGCAAATATGCGTGGATTACGTTGCTTATTGTGGTTTTTGTCTTGTATTTGTTTCGCAAAATTTATGGCGAAGTGGTGGGTGCCTTGCCCTTGAACGGGGGCGCCTACAACGCTTTGCTCAACACCACGAGCAAAAAAATGGCCTCCTGGGCGGCTACTTTTACGCTGCTTTCCTATATGGCCACCGCCGTAATTTCGGCCAACGAGGCGGTGCATTATTTGGTTACCATCTTCGAGCGGAAAATCGAGCCCGTTAATCATTATTTGAACCAACTTTTGGGCATTTCCGGCAGTCATGAAATCAATTTTGTGGTGCTGGCGGGAACCAGTTTGTTATTGGCCGCCTTTGCCGGTTTGGCCATTATGGGGATTAAGGAATCGTCCAAAGTGGCAATCGGTATTTTCCTCTTCCACCTGACCACCATGGTGATTTTGATTTTGTCGGTAACTTTTTATGTTTTCCGCCATGGCTGGGGAATTTTCACCGAAAACTGGCACACGGAACCCGAAAACGGGGTTTGGATGGCCATTTTCTTCGGTTTTGCCGCTTCCATGTTGGGTATTTCGGGCTTCGAGAGTTCGGCCAACTTTGTGGAGGAACAAGAGCGGGGCGTGTTTCCCAAAACCCTGCGCAATATGTGGATTGTGGTGAGTATTCTCAATCCCACCATGGCCTTTCTGGCTTTGTCGGTTTTGCATATCAACGAAGTAAAAGAATATTACAGGGAAACCTTGCTCAGCACCATGGCCAACCTGTCGGCCGGCGAATGGCTGGCCGTCATCGTGTCGGTGGATGCCTTCCTTGTGCTTTCGGGGGCCGTGCTTACGAGCTATATCGGTGTAACCGGTTTGTTGGAACGTATGACCCTGGACCGTATTATGCCCAATTATTTCCTGAAAAAGAACAAGCGGAACGCTTCCTACCGCATCATCATCTTTTTCCTCTTGCTCAATCTTTCCATTCTTTGGCTCACCCGTGGAAACGTAAAAACCCTGGCCGGCGTTTATACCATTTCGTTCCTGTCGGTGATGTTCCTGTTTGCCCTGGGTAATATTTTGCTCAAAATTAAGCGTAAACACCTTCCGGCACCC
The DNA here is from genome assembly GCA_027023475.1 of Flavobacteriales bacterium. Taxonomy (GTDB): domain Bacteria; phylum Bacteroidota; class Bacteroidia; order Flavobacteriales; family Flavobacteriaceae; genus JAADED01. The sequence continues at coordinate 14,697 of JALVVJ010000002.1, read as the reverse complement.
GAACGCGCACCGTGGTTGGGCGTGTTTGTGGCTATGATAGCCGTGTTGGTGGCCTTGATAGGCAATATCGTTATGCCGGCCGAAGACGGCGCAATGCCCAACTGGAAGGTTTTCATGATTTACTTTATTCCGGCCATCATTTTCATCATCATCATGCTCAACCGCACCTTGTTGCTCAAACTGGTGTTGAATTTGTTGCAAACCATTTTTGAGCCCATTCGCCGCTTTTTTATCCGCTTGCATCGCGACATCGAGCGGCTCATCGATGATATTAACAGTCAGGAATTTGTGTTCTTTACCAAAGGTAAAAGCATTGCCAACCTGAACAAGGCCATGCTGTATATCCGCGACAACGAACACACCAAAAAAGTCAAAATCGTCAAGGTGTTAAAACCCGGCGAAAAGGTGCCCGAAAAACTACTGGAATACATCAAATTCCTGGACGAAGAATATCCCGAAATCAAAATCGAGTTCGTGCCTGTCGAAGGAGAATTCGGCCCCAAATTGATTCGCGAGCTTTCCGAAAAATGGGGCATTCCCATCAACTTTATGTTCATCGGTTCGCCCGACGAAAAATTCCCTTACCGCCTGGAAGAATTAGGTGGCGTTCGCTTAATTATGTAGCCGGGTTTGCTACTGTTTTTTGAGGCGTTCCGAAGCCCTTCGGGCTTCTCCACGGCTCCACAAGCCGGCGGCTTCCGGGGGCCAAAGCCAAAGCCACGCCTTGTCTTGTTCCGCAGCTCAGGGAACCTGCGGCTTCCAAAGGCCGGCGCCTCGGGCCACGCCTTGTTTCCCTTCGCCCTCCCGACATTGCTACGCAATGTGCGGGACAAGTTCCGCGAGCCCTGACGGTCTCGCTCCGGTGCTACGGGAGCCGGCACGCTTCGCCTACGGCTTCGCGTTGGTCTCCCTTCGCCTGCTTCGGAGCCCTCCGGTCTCCTACGCAAGGGCGTGGAGCCGGCGCCGCTTTATTTTTTTATACATGTAAATCATTGAAAATCAATTCAAAATTCAAAATTCATAATTCATAATTCATAATTAACCCGCGGCTTGTCTCCACGCCATATATTTTATTTAAAAAATTCAGTGTAATCCGTCCTAAGTTAATCTTCAACTTTCAACGCTTGGACGCCCTGACTTTCCCACACACGAATCCGTCCGGTGGAGTCGCTGTAAATCAATACGGCATCAAGTTCGGGCCGTGCTTCGATATATTGTTTGGCTTTTTCAAGTCCCGAAGCCATACAAGCGGTGGCCCAGCCGTCGGCATCGGTGCAGTCGGGTGCCAAAACCGAAGCGCTGAGCAAATGACTGACGGCCGGATAACCTGTGCGCGCGTCGATGGTGTGCACATATTTCCGGCCCGTTTGCGGGTCGATTTTGAATTTGCGGTAATTGCCCGATGTGGCAATGGCACGATTGCGTAGATAAAGTTCCAATATTTCGGCATTGCTACCCGCCACAGGATAATCGATGCCTACGATCCAATCGCGGTTCTCGGCGATGTTCCGGCCGCGGGCCACCACTTCGCCGCCGAGTTCCACCAAATAATTGCGGTAGCCCTTGCCGGCAATCATTGCAGCAATGCGGTCGATCACATAACCCTTGGCAATGGAATTGAAGTCGATAAAGATTTGCGGATATTTTTTTCGCACAATGCCCGCCGTATCGATATGCACCATATCCAGGCCCACAAAGCGCATCAACGAATCCACCACCGACGAGTCCTTTTCGATGCCTGCAATGCGTTTACCCGGCCCGAATCCCCAGGCATTGACCAAAATGCCGATGGTGGGGTCGTAGCGGCCGCCTGTGGCCTTGTAGATTTTTCGTGCCCGTTCCAACACATAGCGGAAGTGTTCATCGGCGGGCAAGGTATCGCCACGATTGATACGCGAAATCAAGGATGTGCCTTGATAGGTGGACAGGGATTGATTGAGCCGGCGAATAATATCTTGAATATCTTTGTCCGACAGGGGTTTCCCTTCGCCCTGCACGCGAATATGATAGGTGGTTCCCAAGGCATTGCCTTGGAAATACAGATTTTGCGTCCGCCGGCATTGGACCAGCACGAGCATTAATCCGGCAAGTGCAAAAACTTTTTTCAAAACCATTGTGAATTACAGGGCAAAGGTAGGAAGATTCACCCACAAAAAAACGGCCACCCGCAGGCGGCCGTGAAATATTTTTCGGGATGATTTTATTTGTCCAGCCATTCGGTAAAAAAGTCCATCATTTCTTCTTTGAAATCGTAGTGGAGACGGATGTAGGTGCGCATTTCGTCGCGCAGGGGTTGTTGTTCGCGATAAAGCCGTCCGTCGAGGGGTTCGGTGATGTCGGCCTGGCGGATGTTGAGGCGTTTTTCTTTGATTTTGTGCAACAGGTCGGAAATCACCTTGCGTTCGCGTAAAATTTTATTTTGAAATCGTTCCAATTTGGCCAAAGCGTCTTTGTCCAAATCTTTGCGGGCGGCGACTTCGTCCAATTTTTCCTGGAACGAATCCATTTCGTCGCGGTGGAATTTAAGCTCACGCTTCCAGGTGTCCAAGTTGAACTCCAAGTCGCTCAGGTAGTGCATTTTCTTTTCCATAGGGCGATTGATTTTATTTATTTTCAAAAATTAAAGATAAACATTTATTCGTTTCCCGCCAATTATTTTTCTCCCACTTTTACCAATTTGACTTCAAAAATCAAATCCGTATCGGGTGGAATCACTCTGCCCGCGCCTTGTTGGCCGTAGGCCAAATGCGAGGGAATAAACAGGATGGCTTCTTCGCCTTCGCGTAGTTGCAAAATGCCTTCGTCCATACCGGCAATCACGCGCCCCATACCCACTTTGAAACTCAGCGGAATACCTTGACGTTCGGACGAATCGAACATACGTCCGTCGCGGAAAAAGCCCTTGTAGTGCACATACACGATTTGCCCTTTGACGGGCTTTTTGCCTTGGGTATGTTTTTTCCAATAGATTTTCAGGCCCGAAGGGTATGTTTTGGCTTCTTTTTCCAGGGCGGCAAATTGTTCGGCCCGTTTTTGTTGTTCGGCTTGGGCTTTTTGTTTTGCGGCTTGTTTTTGCTTCATATAATCCGAAAACACTTTGACGGCGTCAAAAGCTTTGGCTTGCTTGCCCTTGCGAATAATTTCCACTTTGAGGATTTTGTCGCCCTTTTTGATTTTGTGGGCCACATCCATTCCTTGCACCACCTTGCCGAAGGCGCTGTAATGGCCGTCGAGCCAAGGCGTGTTGGTCAGCGTGATAAAAAACTGGCTTCCGTTGGTATCGGGGCCGGCATTGGCCATGGAAAGGGTTCCTTCGGTGTGTTTGAGGTCCGAAATTTCGTTTTTGAACTCATAGCCGGGGCCGCCTTCGCCGGTGCCCAGCGGATCGCCGCCTTGGATAACAAAATCCTTCGGGTCGCCGTTACCTTTGCTGATAACGCGATGGAAAGTCAGTCCGTCGTAGAAGTGTTTTCCCTTGTATTCGGGACTTACAAAGGGGTTGGTGCCTTCGGCCAAAGTTACAAAATTGGCCACCGTAACCGGTGCCTTGTCGGGATACAAGCGAACCAGGATGTCGCCTTTTTCGGTTTGAATGTCGGCATAGAGCCCGTCGGCCAGATGCTTGTATTTGGCCGATTTACAACCGGCAAAACCAAACATGGCTATACCCAGCACAAGAAACAAAATCTTTTTCATCATTTATTGTTTTTTTTCGATTCAATATCAATAAGTTGAACGTAGAGCCGTAGGGGCGTATTGCCCGGGATGCGGTCACCGTCGCCCAACAGGCCGTAACCGGCATAGGAGGGCACCAGGAACACGGCTTCTTCACCGGGCCGCAGCAATTTGACCGCTTCGCGAAAACCCATAAAATATTCTTCTTTATCCACACGGTAAAGTTTTTCGCCCAATTCGTCCGGAGTATAAATCGTGTCGCCCAAAAGATAATAAATACCGTAGCGGACGCGAACCAAATCATCCGGTTTGGGGTGGGGCAGGGTGGTGTCGGCATGGCGCAGGAAATAGTAACGCATGCCGGTGCCTGTGGTGTAGTAATGGTGCGCGGTGTCGGCCTTTACGATGGAGTCAAATATTTTTTGTTCGGCCAGGTAACGTGCCTTGTTAAACACAATAGACCGGCTGTAATCGTGGTGGTAGGTGTGCATCACCGGAAAGCGCGGTTCGGGCTGCCGGTGGCAAGCCGCTAGCAAAACGATAGATGCCATTGATAAGAGCCACCTACGCATGGGCAATGATTTTATGGCAGTTTTCGCGAATGGCTTTTTCCAATTTTTTTACCGTATCATCTAATGATGCCGCACTGCGTCCGCCGGCGGCGTTTTTGTGCCCACCGCCGTTGAAGTATTTCCGTGCAAATTCGTTTACATCGAAATCGCCCTTGGAGCGAAACGAGAGTTTGATGCTGTCATTACCCGGCAATTGCGTAATCAGCGTAGTAAAGGCAATGCCTTTGAGCGAAATGCCGTAATTGACAATGCCTTCGGTATCGCCCGGGCGGTAATGGAATTTTTCCAGGGTTTTGCGGTCGAGCACCATGTAGGAAGCGCCGCATTCGGGAATGATTTTCATGTGCCGCAGGGCGTGGGCCAAGAGTTGCATTTTGTCGTAGGAATAGGTGTCATAAACCTGCACGTGAATATATTCGTTGGGGGCGCCTTTGGCAATGAGTTCGGCGGCCGTATGATGCGTTCCGGCTGATGTTTTGCCGAAACGGAACGAACCCGTGTCGGTCATTATGCCCGTATAAATCAGGGTGGCGGCTTCGCGGTCGGCATATCGGTCCCAGAGCCCTGTTTGTTGCAGGAAATCGAAAATCAATTCGGCCGTGGAGGCCTTATCGGGGTCGGAAATTTGCAAGTCGATACGCGGGTCGGGTTGGAGGTGATGGTCGATCAGGGCAAAGGTCTTTTTGCCAATGTATTTTTCGACAATCTTGGCCAATTGTTCGCCCGTGCGCTTGGGTGTGTTATGGTCGATAAGGATAATCATACCGGACTTTTCGAGCCATTCGGCCGCTTGCCCGGGCGTTTGTTCAAAAATCAAAACCTTGTCAATGTCCGGCATCCATTGCAAATAACCGGGAATAGCATCGGGACTGATAACGCGGACTTTTTTTCCGGTTTTTTCCAGTATGTGTGCCAGTGCCAAGGCCGAACCCAAACAATCGCCGTCGGGATGCGTGTGCACCAGCATAGCTATTTGATGCGCCTTTTGAATTTGGTCGTAAATCTGGCGGACAATGTTTTCCAAAATTCCTTATTTGTTAAGACACAAATTTACGTGATTTTTTGCAGCATTGCGCCTAGGATTTCAGATGTATTTTTTTCGTTCCCTGTCCAGTTCACGGGCAATGTCCCGTTCGCGCAGCACCTGGCGTTTGTCGTGCAGCTTGCGGCCGCGGGCCACGGCAATTTCCATTTTGGCCAATCCGCGGTTGTTGATATAAAGCCGCAGCGGAACAATGGTGATGCCTTTGGTATCCAATTGTTGGCGAAGCTTACGCAGTTGTTTTTTGTGCAGGAGTAATTTACGGTCGCGCTTGGGATTATGGTTGTAATGGGTTCCGTAGTCGTATTCTTTGATATACATATTGTGCACAAAAAGTTCGCCCCGGTCGTTGAATTTGCAAAAACTTTCGGCTATGGATGCCTTACCCATCCGGATGGCCTTGATTTCGGTGCCGGTAAGTTGAATGCCCGCTTCGTATTTTTCCAATATGTCGTAGTTGAAGCGGGCTTTTTTGTTTTGGATGTTAATCCGGTTGCTAAAAGGGCTTTGTTTTTTGGCCATCAGCGTTGGGCGTTGAGTTTTATTTTAATGCCTTCGAGCACATTGTTCACTTCACCGGCCGAAATACCCACCACGCCTGCGGTTTCTTCGGGCGTCAGGCCACCAATGGCCACCAGGTCGAGAATTTGACGGATGGTTTCGGGCAATTGGCCGTAAACACTGCCGAAAATGCTGCGATAGGTTTTGTCCAGGAAGTCCTCGGGTTTCAGACCCAAAGCTCGTGCAAAGGCATCTTGGGCTTCTTTGTCAAAGAGGAATACTTTGGGCTTGTATTCGTCCTGATGATAGGAAATATCGTCCAATTCTTCGATGAGCACGGGTTCGCCGTCGGCGTTGGCGGTGATTTTTTCTTCGAGCATTTTCAGTTCTTCGGCCAGAATTTGCGAAACGGGAATTTTTTTCTTTATCCGGTTTTCCTTTTCGATGTAGGAACGGATAATGTCTTCGGCCAATTGGAACATACGGATTTTGAGTGCCCGGGCGTCATTAATCCGGTCGAAATCTTCGTATATGCGCAAATAAACTTCGGCCAACACATCGGCCGGCGCATAGAAATTGACGGGCAACAAACCCTTGGCTTCGGCGGTTTTGAGCCGGTGGCGAATGTAGCGTTCCAAACCGGGCAGGAATTGATTCAATACCTTATTGAAATCCGCCGGATTATTATCGGCTTTATGTTGTTTGAGCGTGTCGAAATGGGTGTTCATGATTTCGGATTTTTGGGGTTCAGATTCAAGGCATCAAAAGCCGTTCCCAAACCGGCCCGACTGCCAAATTAACAGGTTTACCGGTTATTCTCCATAATATAATTCAAAATCTTCCGCATCAAATGCACCCGCCGGAAGCCATAAACGTTGTGCTTGGAGCGTGGATACAAATAGAAATCCATTTGAACGCCTTTGGCAATGGCCTTGTCGTGCAGGGCTATATTGTGCTGGGGCACCACCACATCGTCCTGATAACCGTGGATGGTTAGCAATTTGGCTTGTAGGCGGTCGATTTTGTTCAGGATGGATGTTTGTTTGAAACCTTCGGGATTTTGCTTGTAGGTGTCCATATAGCGTTCGCCATACATCACTTCATACCATTTCCAGTCGGTAACCGGCCCGCCGGCCACGCCCACCGTAAAGGTTTCGGGATATTCGGTAAGCAAGGTCAGGGTCATAAAACCGCCGAACGACCAGCCGTGCACGGCAATGCGGTTCACGTCCACATAAGGCAGGGTTTTCAGGTAGCCGATGCCGTCCATTTGGTCGCGGGCTTCCACTTGGCCCAGATGGCGATAAATAACGCTTTCGAAAGCAAAGCCACGGTTATCCGAGCCGTGTCCATCCACCGTAAAAACAATATAACCCTGCTGGGCCAACCAAAACATCCAAAGCCGCGCGGCGCCCAGCCAACGGTTTTGCACCAATTGCACGTGCGGGCCGCCGTAAACATACACCAGAACGGGATATTTTTTCGTAGGGTCAAAATCCGCCGGCTTGATGATGCGGCCGTAAATCCAGTCGGTAAATTCGCCGCGGATACGGAACATTTCGGGTTTGGCAATGGCATAATCCTTCAAAGGGTCGGGTGCGGTAAACAACAAGGTTTTCCGTTTGGGCTTGGCTGTGGGAACCAAACAGGTTTTGCCGGGCAAATCCACGTTGGAATGCACGTCCAGGAAATAATTTCCCGTGGGCGACAGCATTACCGAATGCCAACCGCCTTCGGGCGTGAGTGCTTTTTGGCGGCCGTGCCGCAATTCCACGCGGAACAGCTTATTGTCGCGCGGGTCTTCGCCCGTGCCAATGAAATAAGCGTGTTTGCCGTCGGACGAAAAGCCGGCCAAGTCTTTGGCTACAAATTTGTTGTGGGTCAGTTGGCGGATCAATCGTCCGGTGGTGTCATAAAGATACAAATTCATAAACCCGTCCCGTTCGCTGAGCCAAACGAATTGTTGATGCCCGGGAACAAAAAAGGCCGGATGTTCGGGTTCCACCCATTTGGGATTGGTTTCTTCGAACAGCGTTATGATGAATTTTCCGCTTCGGGCATCGTATTTGTTAAACCACATATGGTTTTGGTCGCGGTTCACTTCGGCCAGGTAAATGTATTTTTCGTCGGGCCCCCAAGTCAGGTTGGTAACGTAATGATTTTTTCCCGCCTTGTCGAAAAGTTGAAGCGTAATCATTTTGCCGCTTTGCATGTCGAAAACACCCACACCGGGTTCTTCGCTTCCGCGGCCGTTCATCGGGTATTTGATATTGCGTAAGCGTGCAGGCGTTTCGGTGATGTCCACCAGCGGATAATTATCCACTTGGCTTTCGTCTTTGCGGTAAAAAGCCAAATAATTCCCTTTGGGCGACCAAAAGGTTCCCTTGGTGATGCCAAACTCGCTTCGGGCAATGGCTTGTCCGTTCACCGTGTCGGTGCTTTGATTACGGGTAACGGCCATTTGCGGATTTTGGAGCGTGGCCACATACAGGTTGTTTCCGATGGTGTAGGCAAGACTTTTCCGGGCGGTATACAAGTCGGTGTTTTCGGCGGATTTGGGAAAATACAAAGTATCGGATTTTCCGCCCTGCCAGGGGTAAAACACGTAAAAACTATCGCGGCGGAAAACCATAAATTCTTTGTCGAATGCTTGGATACGCGGCAAGCGCCGGGCATCGAAATCCTTGGCCGTAAATGTTTTAATGGTTTGATTTGAAGTGTTTTTGACAAACAAGGTGTCGTTGTGTTTATACAGGAACAAATCCGTATCCTGCGCCCATTGCAAGTATTGCAGCCGCTGCGGGTATAAACCTTTGTAGTAACCCAAAACGGCATCTTCGAGCGTGAGTTGTTTTTTATTTTGGGCGTGTAATAGACCGGGCAAAAGAAATAACCAAAGCAAATATTTTTTCATGTTGATGTGATTTTTCGGAATTCCCACAAAGTTAGGAAAAACTATGCCAAATGCCCCAAGGACAAATTAATGGCCTTGCCCTGCCACCACTACCGGAACCTTAAAACGTATTTCCACCGCGCGGCTGCCTTCGTGTGCGGGAATGGCGTGAAAACTTTGCAATAAGCTATCGATTCTTTGGCCGTTGTTGCCGGGAAGCTCCGGCAGGATGCTGTCGGCATGGAAAACACCGGAGCTATCGATGCGGACAAAAATATGTAAAGTATCATCCGGCAGGGCCGAAAAGTTTAGGGTATTGAGTTTATGCTCCAAATCTCGGGTAAAATGTTTTTTGAAACACCATTTGCGCACACTGTCGGATTGAAATTTTTCGCAACCGGGATATATGGGCACCGTAATGGAATTTGTTGCTGGTTTCGTTTGACAACTTGATATTATAGCAAATACAGGTATCAGCAATAAAACGAAAAGTATGGCGGGACTTGATTTTGGCATTGCCTGTATTTTGAGTCTATTTCTTTTGATTCCATTGATACCAATTTGATCCTATTATGAGCCCATAGATTCCATTATGATTCCAACAAATACAATATTACCTTTTGGTTTTTAGCTATTTTATGACTCATAAATTCAAATACTCATCCTTCCATTTTCGTTTCCAATCAATGTTTTGATGTTCATTCATTAAAGTTAAAATGAATTTTACCCCTCACCTTCCGAAAAAATATCCATAATTTCCTTGGATACGCCCGTGGTGGAAAATCCACCGTCGTGATACAGGTTTTGCATCGTAACCTTGCGCGTCAGGTCCGAGAACAGGGCAATGGTATAGTTGGCACAATCCTCGGCCGTGGCGTTGCCCAAGGGCGACATCAGTTCGGCATATTTCATAAAGGTTTCAAAACTTTTGACGCCTTTGCCCGCCGTGGTGGGCGTGGGCGATTGCGAAACCGTATTGACGCGCACCTTGAATTTTTTGCCGAACCAATAGCCGAAATTTCGCGCTATGCTTTCCAGATAGGCCTTGTTGTCGGCCATATCGTTGTAGTCGGGAAAAACACGTTGGGCGGCAATGTAGGTGTAGGCCACAATGGAGCCCCATTCGTTCATGGCTTCCTTGTTGTAGAGCAATTGCATCAATTTATGAAACGAAACGGCCGATACGTCCCAACCTTTTTCCAACCAATCGTAGCGCAGGTTGGTATAGGGACGGTTTTTGCGCACATTGACCGACATGCCGATGGAGTGTAGCACAAAATCCAATTTCCCGCCCAAAATTTCCATGGATTTGTCGATCAGGTTTTCCAAATCTTCGAGCGATGTGGCATCGGCCGGAACGACCGTGCTTTCGGTTTTTTCGGCCAATTGATTGATGGCGCCCATTCGCATGGCCACAGGTGCGTTGGTCAGCACAAAGCGGGCGCCTTCTTCGTAGGCCTTTTCGGCCACTTTCCAAGCTATGGAATTTTCGTCCAATGCACCGAAAATGATTCCTTTTTTTCCTTTCAATAAATTGTATGCCATAACGATTACGATTTTCGGTCAAAAATACTAATCTTTTTTCAAACCCATTGTTATATCTTTGCGTTCGATGAAATGGACGTTTTTATTCATTACACTGCTTCAATTCGCGTTTTCCGGAAACGAAACCGTCAAGGTGGATTTATACATTCACGGACTCAAAGACCTGCGCGGAACGGTGTTTGTGTATGTGTACGACAATGCCCGCGATTTTCCGGTGCATCCCCACAAAGCCATAGCACGCTTGCGTTTCAACGCTACTGCTGCCCAGCCGTTTAGCTTGAAACTACCGCCCGGCGATTATGCTTTTGCCGTGTATGTGGATACCAACGGCAACGGCCGTATCGATCGCAATTGGTTGGGCATTCCGTCGGAGCCCTTGGCGCTTTCGGGCCGGCCCCGGTTTCATTTCGGACCGCCACATTTTGACGAATGCAAAGTGCACGTCCGGGGCGATGTTTTCCGTTTGGACTTACATATCAGGGATTGATTTTTTTATTTTTCGGGCGCCCGGCTGCTCACGTTCGTGGCGGCTGCGCCGCACCGGCAGGCGCTTCGGGACGACGGAGCGCCCTCCCGCCTGCCGGCACTCACGTGGCAGCCGCCGGGCTGTCCGCTCAAATGCGGCAGCGGCCCGCTCTTGCCCTGCAAACGTGGCGGCCGTGGCTCCCCACTGGTCGCCCCGCCGCCACGGCAGGCCTACGGCGGGCCGCCACCGCATAACCGCTCCCATCCCTGGCGCTTTTTTGCGCGCGATAAATCGCGCTTGAATACCGAACACCGAACAGATGATTAACGATTTGTGATTCGACTTCTCCTACCGCAAACATTGAAGCAATGTATCATTTCGATGGAGCGCCCGAAGGGCGCAACTGAGAAATCTCTGAACGGATGTTTCATTCAAGGCGGAATTCTACGTTCCTATTGTTCAATCCGTAAAGAGATTCCTTCCCGACCTTCGGTGCGGGACAAGCTGTCGTTTTGCCTTGCTGACGCCGGCAAAACTCCGTCGGGATGATATCGTTCTGCTACTGCAAACATTGAAGGCGAAACCGCGCAGCGGGTTCGCCGCCCACCCGAGGAGACCAAAGGGCTCCGAGGGCCGCGGGGAGACGCAAAGCGGCTCCGAAGCGAGCGGAGGGAGACCAACGCGAAGCCGCAGGCGGAGCGTGCATGCTCCCGAAGCAACGGAGCGAGACCGCCAGGGCTCGCGGAACTTGTCCCGCACATTGCGCAGCAATATCGGGAGGGAAACAAGGCACGGCCTTGCGCCGGGACTACCGGAAACAGCAGGTTCACGCAGCCCAAAAACTTATACCAAAAAAATCAGGAAAAACCCGGACATTTATTCGCCCGTAAGTTCCATCCCGTTCAAGGCCAACCAATGCCGCCAAACCAAATGTGTGGGCAGGCCCATCACCGTGTAGAACGAACCTTCCAAAGCCCGTATGCCCACCAAACCTATCCAGTCCTGAATGCCGTAGGCACCGGCCTTGTCTAGGGGCATGTAATTCTGCACGTAATGGCAAATTTCTTCCCGGTGCAAAGGAGCAAAATACACGTTTGCCGTGTCGCTAAAACAATGTTCGTCCTGCACACTGCGCATACACACGGCCGTTACAACCCTGTGCTGTCGTCCGGCCAGTTGTTCCAGCATTTGCACCGCCTGTCGGGTGTCGCGGGGTTTGCCCAGCACTTGGTTGTCGAGTATTACCAATGTGTCGGCCGTAAGGAGGATTTCATCGGGCGCCAAATCCGGCTTGTAAGCGTAGTTTTTGGCCCGGGCCAGTTTTAGCGGGTCGGTAGTGGGGCCTAGGGCGGTTTCGTCGAAAGAAATATCCACCGGACGGAACGGAATGCCCATTTGCCGGAGGAGTTCACGACGTCGCGGCGAACGGCTACCCAAAAGCAGTATTTTTTCAAAACTAAACAGGTCGGCCATGGCTGCAAAATTACAACAATAACACACCCGCCAAACCCAGGGCCAGCAATATTTTGTAATCCACGGCCAGTTGTTTAAAATCCATTGTGCGGCTTGTGTGGCGAACGGTGGCCCAACTGGCATAGACCAACAGCACGGCAAAATAGATTTTGGCTATTCCATGCAAGTGGGGCGTGCGAAGGAATGTAATAAACACCACCCACAAAACCAGCAGGTTGAGCAAAATCAACCGGATGGCCTTGCGCGGCGATATAATGGGCAGGGTTTGGTAGCGCATCAGCCGGTCGCCTTTGCGGTCTTGGAAATCCTTGGCCAATTCGCGGTTCAGATTGGCAAAAAAGGACCAAAAAGCCAGTAGCAAAAGCGGTTTTTGGACCGAAACGGGAAAACGGCAAAAAATAAAGAGTTGCAATATGAGCAACATCACCAACACCGAAACCGTAACATTACCGATAAGCACGGTTTTTTTTGTAGCACGGTTGTAAATGCCCAGCAGCAATGACACAGCCACAAAATACAGCAGCCAATAACCGCTGAATTCCGCCTTGCGAAGGAAAATCCATGCGGTTGCTAATCCGGCGGCATAAAAAACATAGGGCAAGGCACGAACCCAAATGCTTTCGTGATGATGATAGAGGTTAAACTTGCGGTTGTGACGGTCGGTATGGATGTCGGTCAGGTCATTTTCCAGATTGGCGGCGGCGGCAATCCAAAGCGTGGCGCCAATGAGCCAATCGAAGCCGTTGCAGTGTAGCAATTCGGGAAATTTATGGCGCAATAGCACGTAGAGCAATCCTACCAACAGCAAGTTGAGCCAGCGGATGCTGCGTAATATGCGTGGAATAATCATCATAGGTCGAACCAATGGCCGTTTACCGTGAGCACTTGCTCGATCAAATCGCGCACGCAGCCCTCACCGCCCTTGCGGGGCGAAACATAGTGGGCCAAATCTTTGACCTGAAATGCCGCATCGGCCGGACAGGCCGCCAGTCCTACGGCCTTCATGGCAGCCATGTCGGGGATGTCGTCTCCCATGTAGGCCGCTTGTTCGGGTGGAATGTTGTTTCGCTTCAAATAATCCAGTAGCACGGGCAATTTATCGTCGGTATGCAAATAGATGTCCGTAATGCCCAAATAGCCCAAGCGGGGCAGGATGTTTTCGTCGCGGCCGCCGGAAATAATCACCACACGATAGCCCTGGCTGACGGCCCGTTTGAGGGCCAAACCGTCTTTGGTGTTCATGCTACGCATGATTTGATTGTCGGGCGTGATGTAAACCTTACCGTCGGTCAGCACACCGTCCACATCGAAAAAGAAAACACGGATGTCCGCCAGTTTGGTTTTATAGGATTCCATAGGAGCAAATATTGCAAACGAAGTTAGTAAAAATCCGGCAGTCGCCGGCCGGTTGCCCGTTTTCCTGATTTTTGTCAGTAATATCCCGTTTCCGTAGTGGACAAACACAATAAAACCCGCTAACTTTGCATTAAACTAAAAAAACGGAAAAAATGAAGCGTTTACTTATCCTTTTTATGGCTCTTTCGGTGCTGGTGAGTTCCTGTGTTTCGAAAAAGAAATACCGGGAATTGCAGGCCAAATATGAGCAATCGGAAAAAAACTACAAGAAATTCCGCCAAAACTATACCGAGTGCAAGGTGGAAAAATCCCAATTGCAATCGCGCATCGATGCGCTCAACAGCAGCAATCAGAGTTTGCAAAAAGCCCTGGACAAATGTATTAGTTTGAACCAGCAGGGCAATGTGAACATCAGTAAATTGCTGGACGAAATCCGCAGCTCGAACGCCTACATCCAAATGCTCATCAAGGAAAACCGCAAAAAGGATTCGCTCAACCAAGTGCTCAAAGAGCAATTGACCAAATCCATCAAGGATGTGAATGCCAACGACAAGGACCTGGACATCAAGGTCAAAAAAGGCGTGGTGTTTATTTCGCTGTCGGACAAAATGTTGTTCAAATCCGGTAGCACGCGCATCAATCCCAAGGCCGACAAGGTATTGGCCAAAATTGCACAAATTCTCAACGCCCATCCCGACTATGAAATCCTGATCGAAGGCAACACCGACAATGTGCCCATCCACACGCAGTGTATTCAAGACAACTGGGATTTGAGCGCCTTGCGCGCCACGGCCATTGCACGCCGTTTGCAAACCAAGTTCGGGGTGGATCCCAAGCGCATCACGGCCGGCGGCAAGGGTGAGTGGAATCCCAAAGTGGACAACGACACGCCTGCCAACCGGGCCATCAACCGCCGCACCGAAATCATCTTGATGCCCAAGCTCGACCAGTTTATGAAATTGATGCATCAAGCCGGCGAGCAAGGCCAACAATAATTGCAGATATCCATCATTTTGACCGCCTTCGGATTCGGGGGCGGTTTTTTTATTTGGGCGCCCCGCCGCACACGTTCACGCACCGGCGGTTGCTTCAAGACGACGGAGCGCTTTCGCACCCGCCGGCGTTCACGTGGCGCCGGCCGGGCTGTCCGCTTAAATTCGCCTCGGGCCGCGGC
>JALVVJ010000001.1 GCA_027023475.1 Flavobacteriales bacterium | reverse complement strand
GTGGAATATTGGCCTGTTTTGGTTTTTTTGGGTTTGGCGTCGATGCGCAGTTTTTCGAACAGGATAGCGCCCAGTTGTTTGGGTGAGCCGATGTTGAAACGTTCGCCCGCCAGGGCGTAAATACGCTCTTCGAGCCGGGCGATGTCGTTTTCGATTTCGCGGGACAATTTTTCCAAAGCGGCGGTATTGAGCCGGATGCCTTCCAGTTCCATACGGGCCAACACGCCGATAAGCGGCAATTCGATTTGTTCGTATAATTTAAGTGCGCCGGCCTTTTCTAATTCGGCTTGAAATTTCACAGCCAAGCCCGTAACCGCATCGGTGCGGGCGGCCAGGATGCGTTGCAGTTCGCCGGGGGCAGGTTCTTTTTTGCGGTCGGTGGCCGGAAGTGTCCGGCTCAAATAACTGCTTGCCAGCGTGCCGAGCGAATGGCGCATATCGGGTTGGAGCAAGTAGTGCATGATCATGGTGTCGTGCAGGCGGGCACGCGGCTCAATATTTTGGTGTATCAGATATTTGAGCGTTTCTTTGAGGTCGTGGCCGGTGAGGGTTTTGCTCCGGTCTTCCCAAACGGGCCGGAAATGGAGCAAAATATTGCGGTCGGCGGCTTGCGGAACCAAATGCACCAGTCCGGGCGTAAGCGAAAAGGCCAGGTATTGCAGCGGCCGGTCGAAATCGAAGCGGAAGGGATAAACGCCCACGGCCACTTGCGGCGCTTGCTTCAATTTTTCCAGTAGAAGTTCCAAACCCTTGGGCGTGTCCACGGTTTGGTAAACCGTTTCTTGTCCGGTGGAAACGGAGGCGACGGCTTCGGGATGTTGGTCGAAAAGCGAATATTGCGTTCCGGCAGCCGTGGTGGTTTGGGATTGGGATGCGCCGAAAAGTTCGCGGAATTGTTCGGCCAGGCGGCGGAATTCCAACTCCTTGAACACGGCTTCGGTGGCCGGGATGTCGGGTTCGCTCATGTGGAAATCGTCTTCGCGGAATTCCACAGGGGCATCGGTGTGGATGGTAACCAATTGTTTGGACAGCAAGGCCTGTTGGCGCGCATTTTCCACTTTTTCGCGCATTTTGCCTTTGAGTTGGTCCGTGTTTTGGAGCAGGTTTTCCAAACTGCCGAATTGCGCGATGAATTTTTTGGCGGTTTTTTCGCCCACGCCCGGGATGCCGGGCACATTATCCACGCTGTCGCCGGTCATGGCCAGGAAGTCGATGACTTGTCCGGGATGTTCCACGCCGAATTTTTCCTTCACCTTGTCCACATCCCAAATTTCGTAACCACCGGCGGACGAAGGCCGGTAGATTTTGATGCGGTCATTGACGATTTGTCCGAAGTCTTTGTCGGCTGTTACGATGAGCACTTCGTAGCCCTTATCGGCGGCTTTCCGGGCCAGGGTGCCGATGAGGTCGTCGGCTTCCCAACCTTCTTTTTCCAGCACGGGGATGTGCATGGCTTGGAGTATGCGTTTGATGTAGGGCACGGCCAGTTCGATGGCTTCGGGCTGTTCGAGCCGGTTGGCTTTGTAGTCTTCGAACAGGGCTTCGCGCATTTCGGAACCGCCTTTGTCGAACACCACGGCCAGGAGTTCGGGTTTTTCGCGGCGGATAATGTCGAGCAATGTATTGACAAAGCCGTAAACGGCCGATGTGTTCATGCCCTTGGAGTTGATGCGCGGATTGCGGATAAAAGCGTAGTAGCCGCGATAGATCAACGCGTAGGCATCCAATAGGAAAAGCCGTTTGCCGTTGGTGGGAGCCATGCGTTTAGCGGATTTTGAAGTTTTGGATTTGTTTGGAATATTCGTCGAATAGTTCTTTGTCGTAGTCTTGCAGGATGCGCAAGGTGTTTTCCAGTTTCATCATTTTGTCTTCGGGGTCACGGCCCATTTCGCGTAGTTGACGGCGCGACATGTTGTTGTAGTAGCGCAAATATTCCAGGTAATGATCCATCAATTGGCGGGCCAATTGACGGGCTTTTTCTTTTTGGCCCATACGATAGTAGAGGGCAATGCCGTCCCAGGCCGAATAGTAGTAGCCGGTGTATTTGAGCGGAAGTTTATCGGTAATAATATCCATGATTTCCCAGGCGCGGGTGGTATCGCCCTTGACCAGCAAGCTGTCGGCCAGCCGGTAGAAGGCGCGGCGGTAAATCAAGGAATTGCGGCGGGTTTCGGGGTCGAGGTAGATGCCGGTGTTCAGGTTGCGGAAGGTGATTTTTTTCAAATTGCGATACATAGTGTCCACATCGATGCGGCCCAGGTCGTAGCCGTTGGTTTTGGTGCGTATGGGCACCAGTTTGTAGGCCAATCCGTCCAGTTGGAGGTAATCCTTGGCCCAGAGGTAATCGGCATCGTTGAAATTGCCGCCGCTGAAATAGATGGGACGCTTCCAATCGTTGTGGGCCAGCAAGTCGAGCATGGCCAAGTGGGATTTGTAGAGGGTTTGACCTTTCAAATCCAGGATAATTTCGTCCACGATTTTGGCGCTGTCTTTGGCCGCCACGATGCCATAGCGCAATACGTTTTCCTTGTTCACCGGAACGCGCACATAGCGGGTGGGATAAACATAAATTTTTTGGCCGTTGTTGGGATTGATAAAGTAGGAGCCCATTTGGCCTTGGGTTATTTCCTTGTCGCTAAGGACGGTGTTGAGGAATTTTTTGATGTCGAGCGTGTCGTTGGTCAGCGGTTGGTAAATGATATAATCGCGGGTGCCGTACACATATTTTTCGTGCGGCATGGTAATGGGGAGGCCTTTGGCCTTGTAGGTTTTGTTTTTCATTTGGTCGATATACCAGTCGGTACCCAGCAAGCTGGTATTGGACACTTTGACGTCGGTACGATAGCCCTCCACTTCCTGGGCATACCATAGCGGGAAGGTATCGTTGTCGCCCACGGTAAAGATGACGCCGTTTTTCTGCACGCTGCCCAGGTAGGCCTTGGCCATTTCGGTGGCCGAATACTTATGGCTGCGGTCGTGGTCGTGCCAGTTTTCCTTGGCCAAGAGCATGGGAACGGCAAAGAAACTTAGCAAACTCACCAGGAAAGCCCAAATTTTGGGGTCGAGTTTTATTTTGTCTTTCAACCAATCGTAGAGGGCATACACGCCCATGCCTATCCAAATGGTAAAGGTGTAGAAGGACAGCACCACCGAATAATCCCGTTCGCGGGGTTCGAAGGCGCGCACGTTGGTGTAGAAAATAACCGCAATACCCGTAAACACGAACAAGACAAATACGGCATAGAAGGTTTTCCAGTCGCGTTTGTAGTGGAAAAACATGCCGATTAGTCCCAATATCAAGGGCAGGAAGTAATACACATTGCGCGAAGGATTGTTGCGGTAATCCGAAGGTAAATCCTTTTGCGGGATACGCAAATTGTCGATAAACGGAATGCCGCTGATCCACCGGCCGTGGTTGTCCAAGCGTCCTTGAATGTCGTCTTGGCGTCCTACAAAATTCCACAGGAAGTAGCGCCAATACATATAATTGAGTTGGTATTTGACAAAAAATACCAGGTTGTCCAGCAAGCTGGGTTTACGTTTGTTACCGGGCCGGTAGCCCATAATGCGGTTGTAGTTTTCGGCACTGGCGGGGTCCCACATGCGGGGCAGGAGGCCTTTTTGGGTGCGCGAAAGGTTTTGCTTGGCTTTTTTGTAGTTGTTTACAATCACATACTCACCGTGGACGGTGTCTTTTTCGTATTTGGGCTTGTCGTCCTTGTAGGGTTGTTCGGCGTCCAAATCGTAGTAGTAGGCCGTGTAGTAGGGCCCGTAGAACAGGTGGGTTTCGCCGTATTGTTCGCGGTTGTAGTAGGCCAGGAGTTCACGGGCACTGGCCGGATTGTTTTCGTTGATAGGCGGATGGGCGTTGGAACGCACCGGAAGCATAATCCACGACGAAAAGCCGATGAGCAGGTAGAGGAAGGACAGGGTAATCATTTCCACCAAGCCCATTTCCTTTTGGCGGGCATATTTGAGCACACGATAAAAGCCATAGGCCAAAATTAGGGCGGCAATCAGGGTGCCGGTGTGGAACGGCAAATGGAAATTGTTGATAAAAAATATTTCCAATGCGGCAAAATATTTCAACACCGAGGGCATCAATACCTTGAAAATGATCACGAGAATCAATACCACAATAATGTTCGCCCAAATGAATTGCTTCCAGGTGGGTTTGGGATATTGCTTGAAGAAATACAACAAACCGATGGCCGGAATGGTCAGGATGGCCAAGAAGTGAACACCGAACGAAAGCCCCAGGACAAAACTGATGAGGACCAACCATTTGCCAGCTCGCGGACTATCGATGCGGCGTGTCCATTTAAGTCCCAGCCAAAAGAGCAAAGCGGTGAGAAAGGCGGCCGGGCCGTAAACTTCGGCTTCCACGGCCGAAAACCAAAAACTGTCCAGGAAGGTAAGCGTGAGGGCGGCAACGACACCGCTGCCGATGAGGGCAATGCTTTGGGCGGGCGAGGGTTTGAAATCGTCGGGTTTGTAGTAGGTAAGCAATTCGATCACGGTCAGGTAGATAAACAACACGGCCAAGGCGCTGGTAAATCCCGATACCAGGTTGATCAAGTAGGCCACGTGGTATTTGTCGGGTGAAAAGAAGGAAAAAATGGCACCGATCATTTGATAGAGCGGGGCACCGGGCGGGTGGCCGATTTGGAGTTTGTAGGAGGTGGAAATAAATTCACCGGCATCCCAAAAACTCATGGTGGGTTCGGCCGTTATGGCATAAACGATGAATGCCGTCAGGAAAACCAGGATGCCGAAAAGCCGTTTGACAAAACGAAAATCGTTGAATTTATTCATGGACAAATCTTTTTTCGAAGTGATTGAAGTTTTACAAATTTAGGGTTTTATTCGGTTGGTGTGAAGTTATCCGGTGGATAAACGAAAGTAAGGAAAAAAAATTTTGTTTCGGGCATTGTTCTTTCGCGCCAGGGATGGGAGCGGTTATGCGGCGAAGGGGAAGGGCTTGGTTTGCCGCCGGCGGCGGGGGCTCGCAGCGCAAGAGACCACGGCGCCGGCAATTGGCAAATCGCCCTTGTCCGAGCCGCATTTGAGCGGACAGCCCGACGGCGCCGGTGTTCGGCACGCCAAGCGGAAGGACGCTCCGCCGGCCGAAGCGCTTGGCGTTGGCGAAGCCGCCGAACCCGAGCGCCGGGGCGCCCGAAAAATAATTCTCTGTAAAAACTTAGGGTTTGCCGTCGGCCCGGAGGTGTTCGCGGATGTAGGTTTCCACTTCGCCGGCCAGTTCAAGGGATGTATGGCGGGTGATGTCCCACCAACGAATGTGGGGATTGCGACGGAACCAGGTGAGTTGGCGCTTGGCGTAGCGGCGGGTGTTTTTCTTGATTTCATCGATGACCTGTTGGCGAGTGGCACGGCTTTCGAAGTAGGGGAACCATTCGCGGTAGCCCACGGTTTGCAGTGCTTGCCGTTGGCGCCAAGGAAACAGTTGGCGCACCTCGTCTTCCAGGCCGCGGGCAATCATTTGTTCTGTGCGCTGTTCGATGCGCCGGTAGAGGGCCGGACGCGGTGCATCCAAGCCAATCCATAAGGAGCGGAAAGGGCGGTGAGCGGGTTTGCCCGTGCGAAAATGACTGAACGGCTTGCCCGTGTGGCGGATAATTTCCAAGGCGCGCAGCACCCGGCGGGGGTTTTGACGGTCTACCCGGGCGTAGTAGGCGGGGTCGCGGCGTTGGAGTTCGTCCAGTAGCGGGCCGAGGCCGTGGGTTTGCAGTTCGGTTTCCAAGTGTTGGCGGATATGCGCGGGAATGTCGGGCATGGCATCCAAGCCCTGATTGACTGCTTGGAAATAGAGTCCCGTTCCGCCGGTCATTATTACCACGGGATAACGTTCGAAAAGCGTTTGGAGCCGTTCCAGGGCTTCGTGTTCGAAATCCTTGACGGTGTAGGGTTCGTGAATGCTGCGATGTTGTAGGAGGTGGTGGGCGATGCCTTGGCGTTCGTCGGGGGAAGGCACGGCCGTGCCGATGTGCATTTCGCGATACACCTGACGTGAGTCGGCCGAAATAATTTCGGTGTGCAACCGCTTGGCCAGTTCCACGGCAAGGGCTGTTTTTCCCGTGGCGGTGGGGCCTACCAGGTTAATCAGCAGGGGTTTCATGGAGCTTTTGCACTTTGCTGAATTTACCTTTTCCCAATGGCGCATCACCATCAGCCGTCCGTAGGGGCAATCGTCGAGCGGAACAAGCCGTTTGCGCAACGATTCGAAATCGGTGGCCTGACCGTCCAAATCGATGTAAGCAAAACCTTCCAAACGGCCGTTGCGAACGACGAATACACTTTGCTCGTAGGCCTGCCGGCCCCGGTCGTAGAGTAGGGCGTTTTTTGCGGGAAATACCACCTTTTCGGTAACGGGACGGTAGTCGGAGTAGGGCGGAAGGTGTTTTCGGGCCATTTTACGGGCTATGATACGGCCGATAAGCCGGCCGGGCACGGCTTCGGTTTGGCAGCGGTGGATCAACCGCATCAGTTCGGGATGGGTGGCCATAAGTTTTTCGGCCTTTTGACGGGGATTGTGGGCATAGCCGGCATAGAGCAGCCGGTTTTCTTTGTCGTAGAGCATCAGCACGGCGCGCCGGGTTCCTATGCGGTGGAGCAACCAGTCCACGCGTTTGGAGTGTTTTTTTTGTTTTTGTTTTCCGGGATAACGAATCAGGGAGCGGGTCAGTTCCAAGCCCGGGTCTTTTTGAAGCAGGACTTTGAGTATTTCGGCCGTGGCCAAGGCGTCGCCGAAGGCGCGGTGGCGGTCGGTAACGGGTATGCGGAGGATTTGGGTCAGGGTTTCCAACCCGTAGGCGTTGAGCCCGGGAATAAGGTGTTTGCTCAAATCGATGGTGTCCAGCACGGGGATTTGCAGGCGGTAACCCAGCCGGGCGTATTCCTTGCGTAGCAAATTGTAGTCGAAATCGGCATTGTGGGCCGTAAGGATGCTGCCTTCGATCATTTGCAGGATGCGGGCGGCCACTTGTTCGAATTTGGGTGCGCGGGCCACCATTTTGGGTGTAATGCCGGTGAGCCGTTGCACATAGCGGTCGGGTTTTTTTCCGGGATTGATGAGTGTGGAAAAACTATCGGTTATTTGGCCGCCTTCGACCATCACAATACCTATTTCCATCATCCTGGTGCGGGAGGCGTTGCCGCCCGTGGCTTCGATGTCGATAACGGCAAATTTCAAGGGCGTGCGTTTTGAAGTATTTTCCATTCGTCGTTTTCGGCCAATCGTCGCGCTATTACCGGGCGCAGGAGGGTTTTTTCGCGGCGCCGGTGCACAAAAGCCCGGGGCAGCGGGTTGGGAAGTGTTTCGTTTTCCACCTGGTATTTGTTAGACCCGACAAGCACGCGACTACCACTGTGGTAATCGGCTTGTTCCTTAGCGGCCGCTTGGTCGATTTTGCGTTGCAGGATGCCCTTGTGCAGATGTTGGACATAGCCGCCGGCCGCTTGAATTTGCTCGAAAAGTCCGGCGGTTTTACGGGCCAAACGTTCGGCCGTTTCTTCCAGGAAATAGCTGCCGCGGTGGGCACCGGCGTGGCGGGCAAAACTGGATTCGTGCCGTAGGAGTAACAATTGATTGATGGCAAGCCGTTGGCTGTCGTCGTTACGGGCAAAAAGATAATCGTAGGGCAAGTTGATGATTTCGTCGGCGCCGCCCATAACGGCGGCCATCATTTCCAGGCCGGTACGGAGCATGTTCATATACGGATCGCGCAGGGTTTTGTTGCGCAGTGTGGGGCGCACGCATAGTTGGGGTTCTTGACCGAAAAGCCGGAACCACAGGTAACGGAAAGCCCGGAGTTTGGCTATTTCGGTCAGGTAGCGCGTGCCCACGGCCAGGCAGGGGCGAAAGCGGCTTATATCGAAATCTTTTTCGGCATACCAAGCCGCTTGGGCCAGTCCGTAGGCCATTTGTTGGACCATATTGGCGCCGGCGTCGGCCAGGTGCGCCAAATCGATTTCGATTGTGACCGAAGAATGTTTTTCCAAGAGTTTGTGCAAATGATGCAAATCGGTTTGTTCGCCCGAGCGCCAATTGCCGGTGCGGGTCAAATCGCCCAGGGGGGCGATGCGCACATGGAATCCTTTTCCGGCCAAGGCAAATACACCGTCCCAATCCCGTCCGCGGGGATGCCAAATAAGGATGTTACGGAATTCCGTTAGTGCGTCCGGTATTTGTTTGTGGGACGGGGCAAAGATGTGCACCCTTTGAGCACCATGTTCCACTAGAAAACGGATTTGTCCGGATTGTGGACCTTCGTCGAGCATAGCGGCAATGCGGAAGGCGGGTATGGAGAAATCCGCATCCAAACCACGGAATTCGTCACGGTGGTAAAAGGGGCGTATATCGACACCTTCGGGTGTGGGACTGATCAAGGTGGCATAATCCGTGCCTTTGAGGTCGGCTTGGATTTTTTGTTTCCACAGGCGGGCGTTTACCGGCGGAAAAAGGTCGAACAGCATATCGTAGGTTTCGTTGTTCATCGTTTCAAACTGTCGGGGCGTTTAATCAAGTAAATATCTTCATTTTTTTTGCGCAGATAAAAGGTTTTGCGTGCGTATTTTTCCAGGTAATCGTAGCGGTCGAAGTTTTGTAGGAGGTTTTGGTTTTCGCGTATTTCGCGGGCCAGCCGTTGGTTCTCGGCGCGCAGATTGCGTATTTCGCGGTTGAGTTTCCGCTGGTAAATCACCGAATCCTTGTCGAAAAACAGCAGAACGGTTATGCCGGTGGTCACCAATAGCCACAGGAAGCGCTTGGCGTCGAACCATTTGTTTAACGCATTTATATTTCGTTTGATGTCAGGCATGGGCTTCGTTGCGCAGGTTATGGTTGATCACGCTTTTGATCACTTCGATGGCGGTTTCGTTGCGCCGGTCGTTGGGGATGATAATGTCGGCATAGGATTTGGTGGGTTCGATGAATTGCTCGTGCATAGGTTTGAGCGTGGTTTGATAGCGGGTGAGCACTTCGTCTACCGAGCGTCCGCGTTCGGCGATGTCGCGACGGATGCGGCGGATAAGCCGTTCGTCGGCATCAGCGTGGACAAAGATTTTAAGGTCGAACAAATCACGGAGCCGCGGGTCGGTAAAAATAAGGATGCCTTCCACAATCATCACGCGTTTGGGGTGGGTGAGAATGCTGTCGCCGGTGCGCGTGTATTTGATAAAGGAATAGACGGGTTGTTGGACGGCTTGGCCGTTTTTGAGTCGTGTCAGGTGCTCGTAGAGCAGGTCGAAATCAATGGCGCGCGGGTGGTCGAAGTTGAATTTGGCCCTTTCTTCGAGGGGTAGATGGTCCAAGCTGACGTAGTAGTTGTCTTGCGGGATAATACCGATGTCGTCGGTTCCCAGGGCTTTGACAATTTTATTGACCACTGTGGTTTTTCCGCTGCCGGTTCCCCCGGCAATGCCGATGATAAACATAGCCGTTTTGGTTTTTACAAAGTTAGGCAAAAAACCGCCTCGGGCAAAGGGACGGGCGGATGTTTGGTGGCGGGGGAGGATTTTTTTGGCGCCTCGGCGCTCGGGTTCGGCGGTTTCGCCAACGCCAATCGCTTCGGCCGTCGGAGCGTCCTTGCGCTTGGCGTGCCGAACACCGGCGCCGTCGGGCTGTCCGCTCCAATGGCCCTTGGGCAAAGCCGGTTTTTGTATAGCCGGCACCGGAGTCTTCTTGTCGAAGCGGCGAAGCCTCCGCTGCCGGCACAAAAAAGGCGTCTTGCCCTGCGGGCCATAACCGCTTCCATCCCTGGCGCATTTTTTATTTGCTTCCTCCTAAAATAAACATCATAACCAATTCAAAATCAATTGAATATTATTGAAAAAGAAAAACTTCTTCGGGTTGTTGTGCTTATTGCTTTTTTTCATCACAAAAACCGGAGTTTTTATAATATTTACGTGTATCGAAAAAAACTTTTTTAAATTGAAAATAATAAGGCTTTGTATTATATGGATCTAATGGAAGCAAGCTTCGTCCTTTTTTTAAAAATTTGGTAATAGGGTCAACCAATGTATCCATATTCGAGAAATAACCATAAGATGTAAAGGAGATTGAAAAAAAATTATTTGTTGTATCCTTAATGTTATATGCTGTCCAAACAAAAAAGTCTCGTATTAAAAATTTTTTAATAGATTGTTGAGGAATGCACAAAGAATCGGAATTGGAATTGTATACTTTTTTGTCATTTATTATCACCTCAAATCCAAAGGTTGTGTCGGGAAACTGTACTTTGAAACAGGTTTTATCAGTATTTTCAATAAATTTTTCTTCAATATGTGCCAGAGAGTCAAATGAATATTTCACTTGGGGTGATATGATATCAACAATGACGGTGTCACCGGAACGCTTCCAGTAACCGTAAACATATTCCGGCCTTGAATACATGCCGACATACTTTTCGATATATCTTCCGTCCCGGCAAAATTTCTCATAATAAAAATTGTCAACATTGTGATAAATATAAGTTCCGGAAACACTACAACCTGAAACTAATGAAATGAAAGTTGTTATGGAGAGAAACAACGAAAAAGGTTGTAATACCAAGCGGGTTTTTATATTTCGTAGCACGTTTTTCGTTTTTTGATATGATATAATCAATGCGTAAAAACGTAGTAAAGGATATTAAAACCCATTTGCAGTGCTTGCAGGTGTTTTTCGGGCGGGTCGTGGTGCACTTCGTAGCTTTCCCAACCGTCGCCCAGGTCGGTTTCGTAGGTGTAAAGCAATGCCAGGCGCCCGTTGATAAATATGCCAAAGGCCTGCGGCCGTTTGCCGTCGTGTTCGTGGATTTTGGGTAGCCCTCCGGGAAAGTTGAAACGGTTGTGGAACAGTTCGAAATCGGCGGGGAGTTCTTGCAGCGTCCGGTCGGGAAAAATTTGGGCAATGGCTTGGCGGGCATAAGGATCCAGGCCGTAGTTGTCGTCGATGTGGAGAAATCCACCGCTTTCGAGGTATTTACGCAGGTTGGCGGCTTCGGCCGGGGTGAACCAAATACGGCCGTGCCCCGTGGCGTGGATGTAGGGATAATTGAAAATATCGGGGCTGCCGGGCGTTACCACGGCTTGTTCGGGGTCGAGGGCCAAGCCGTTTTGGCGGGCAAAGCCGATAAGGTTGGGTAACGATGTGCGTTGGTTGGCATACCAATCGCCGCCACCGCCGTAGTGCAAAAGCGCCAGTTGTTGGGCCACTGTGGACTTAAATGAGGCGAAGAAAATCAGTAACGTCGAAATAAAGATCCATCGTTTTTTCATGGCGTTGCAGGGTGTAGATTTCGTAGCGGACAGGGCCATTGGTTTCCAGACGCAGGTTGGTGATTTTCCAACCCTTCCGGTTGTATTTGTTCAAAACCCGGAAATGTTGTTCGGGTTTGTAAACCTTTACTGCACAGGCACGACATGTTCCGTTGCGCGGTTGAATTCGGTTCATGCTAGGGTTTGGATTGTTTGGAACGGATGCGCATGTTGATCATTTCCACGGCAAAGGCGTAGAAGAAGGCAAAATAGATGTAGCCCTTAGGTACGTGGATATGGAAAGCTTCCACCATGAGCATGGTGCCGATGAGTATCAGGAACGAAAGTCCCAGGATTTGCAGTGTGGGGTAGCGAACAATAAAATCGGCAATCAGGTTGATAAAAATAAGCATCACCACCATCGAAATAATAATGGCCAAGGCCATAATAACAATATGTTCAGTGAGACCGATGGCCGTGAGTATGCTGTCGAACGAAAAAACAATGTCAAGCGCCACCACTTGCAACACGATGGAAGTAAAATTGAGTTTGCGCGCACGAATTTCCTTTTCAGGGTCATTGCCTGCGGTTACTTTTTCGTGAATTTCGGACGTGCTTTTGGCCAGCAGGAAAAGTCCGCCCAGCAGCAGGATCAAATCTTTGGTGCTCAGCGGTACGCCGCGCACTACGATAAGCGGGTCGGTGGCGTGAATAATCAGTCCGATGCCCAGCAAAAAGAGCAAACGCACCACCAGGGCGCCGCTCAGTCCGATGATGCGGGCGCGGCCTTGTTGGTTTTTGGGCAGTTTGGACGTTAGAATGGAAATAAAAATAATGTTATCCACTCCCAGGATAATTTCCAAAAAGGTCAAAGTGGCCAAGGCAATCCAGGCATCGGTGTGGGCGAAAATGCTGA
The DNA here is from genome assembly GCA_027023475.1 of Flavobacteriales bacterium. Lineage (GTDB taxonomy): Bacteria > Bacteroidota > Bacteroidia > Flavobacteriales > Flavobacteriaceae > JAADED01. The sequence goes on along the minus strand of JALVVJ010000001.1, from coordinate 9,283 downwards.
AAACGTCCATAGGTTAGCGGTTCGTTCAACAAAAATAATGGAAAAATATCATACCCGGAATTTAGGTTCCGATGGATAGGGAAACGATAGTCCAAAACAAAAAGTCCGTCGGATTTATTTTTTCCGGAACAGCTTATTTGGGGGGATATCGTTCGGCCAGTTTGGCCAACTTGTGCCGGATGATGCTAACCAATTCCTTGTGGTTGCGATAGCGGACATACATATCGGTCCACCAAATGGCGCGGTGGGTACGGGCGTCTTTGAGCGTGATGACCACATTGCCTTCGCGCGATTGGGCTTGGCGTGGCCAAGGGCTGTTGGCGTGATACACGTCCACCCGTTTGTGAAAATTCAGGTTTATTTCCACCAGCAGGTCGGGATTTTGTTCGTCGGGTGCAAGTCCTTCGCCACGGAGGAAATCATCGACGCTGCGGGTGATGAACTTTGCATCGGGCAGGGGCAGATTGGGTTTGACTTTGCGGGCTATATAGGCGTAGGAATGATAGCGTGAAAAATCGGTGCCTTTGGCATAGTGGACGCGAACACCGGAACAGGAAGTCCAAAAAAACAGGTTAAGACCCGTTAAAAACAAAATAATAAATCGTTTCATAGCCAGGTTTTCGAATATATATGCAAAAACCGTTCCTAATTTAGCGCAGGGTCGGAAGGCGCATTACGCCAGAGGTCCCATTGGGGCTTGTGGCGATGGATAAGTTCGGCCCAAATGTGGCGTGGATTCAGATTGAAAATATCGAAATCGGGACGGTCGATGACCAACCAAGCGCCGTCTTGAATTTCGCTTTCCAATTGCCCGGGACTCCATCCGCTGTATCCCAGGAAAAATTTGGCACGGCCGTTCAAAATACCCGGATTTTCGCGGCTGAGTTGTTCCAAGCGCTCGAAATCGCCACTCCAAAAAATATCGCCGGTAACGGGAAGATTTTCGTCGAATATACCGGGCAGATTGTGAAGGAAATACAGGTTTTCGGTGGCCACGGGGCCGCCTTCCCATAATTGATAGTCCAAGTTTTTCAAGCTTTCGGAAACTTCCGATACGTGAACCGTCAATGGCTTGTTCAGCACAAAACCAACTGTGCCTTCGTCGTGGCGGTCGGTGATAAGGATAACGGTTTTGGAGAAAATTTCGTCCAACAACAACTCGGGTGAAGCCACCAGGATTTGTCCTTTCATTCGGCAGATTTTTGGGAACAAAAATAAAGAAACCATCTTTCGTGCGGAAAGATGGTTTCGATACGCTGATTTCTTTGCGTTTAGATTTTTTTCAGGTTGGAACCTGCTTTGAATTTCACGATTTTTTTGGCAGGGATTTTGATTTTGGCTCCCGTAGCCGGATTGCGTCCGTCCCGTGCTTTGCGTGTTTGAACGGAGAAGGTTCCAAAACCGATCAAGGTTACTTTACCACCTTTTTTTAACGTTTTTTCAACGTTGCCAATGAAGGAATCCAAAGCTTTTTTGGCTTGTGCTTTGGTGATGCCGGCATCAGCGGCCATAGCGTCGATCAATTGGGCTTTGTTCATAATAGTTGATTTTTGAAGTTATCTGAGCACAAATATAAAAAAAATTCTTTTAATAAAACACTTTGGATTTTAATCCTTCTTAATGTTTCGTTTAAGACAAAATATACAAGTGAGAAATGAAATTTATGAAAAATATATAAGATACTGATAAACAATAAATTATAAAAATTTCAAATCATCAATCCGGTAGCGTATTCCGTTGAGAAAATCCTTTACGGGCATGGCTTTTTTGGCTTGTGGTTTCAACGTTTGCGGCACAATCCAGGCGTCGCCGGCGGCGATTTTGAGCGTTTTTCGGTCTAGAACGGCTGTTCCCGGTGGTACATCCGGCTTGTTTTGTTCGATGCCGGCGGCATAAATAAACCATTTTTCGGACGTTCCGTTTCTTAAAACCTGTGTCCAGGCACCGGGATAGGGAGCGAGGCCGCGGATAAGCCGTTCGATTTCAGTGGCCGGACGGTTCCAATGGATCCGGGTGTTGTCTTTGTTCAGTTTGGGAGCGGGGTGGGGCGTGGGAATGTGGGACTGCTTACGCGTTTCCACTTTTCCGGCGGCCAACCGGTCAAGCGTTTGAAGCGTGAGCCGGGCGCCGGCGTGCATCAGTTTGTCGTGGAGCGTGCCTGCGGTTTCGTCCGGGGCGATGTCTACGGGCGTTTGGGCGATGATTTCGCCGGTGTCGATGCGGTCGTCGATAAAAAAGGTGGTAACGCCCGTTTGTTTTTCGCCGTTGATAATTACCCAATTGATAGGCGCGGCGCCGCGGTAATCGGGCAGGAGGGAAGCGTGCAGGTTAAATGTGCCTTTGGGAGGCATTTCCCACACCACGCGGGGCAAAATCCGGAAGGCCACCACTACGAACACATCGGCGTTCAGGGCGCGCAGGTTTTCCAAAAAGAGGGGGTCTTTCAGGTTGGCGGGTTGCAGGACGGGCAAGTTGTTTTCCAGGGCCAATTGCTTGACGGCCGAAGGGCGTAGTTTGCGTCCGCGGCCGGCGGGTTTGTCGGGTGTTGTTACCACGCCCGCCACTTGGTGAGGGCTTTTTAAAATTTCCTGCAAAACACCGGCGGCAAAATCCGGCGTGCCGAAAAAAACGATATTCAGGCCTTGTTTGTTCATGCAAATGATTTGGCAGTGTTACGCCCCAAAATTAAAGGGATTTCGGCATGCGGCAAAATGCGGGCAAATTAAAAATGCGCCAGGGATGGGAGCGGTTATGCGGCGAAGGGGCGCCCGAGCATTTTCCCGCGGGCGGAGGCCGACAGCGGGAGGCCCCACGCACCGCGGGGGCGCCGGAGGCGCCGAAATGCCGGTGCGACCCAAGCCGCATTTGAGCGGACAGCCCGGTCCCGACAAGTGAACGCGCTGCGGTGCGAGCGAATGCGAAGCAACGCAGCTTGCGTGAACTTGTGCGGGGAGGCGCCCAAAAAAAAATAAAAAACAGTTTAATAAAATGCTTAACTTCGTAACGATTTTACCAATATTATGCCTATGCTGACCAAATTGTTTACGGCCGGACAAATACGGCAAATTGATGCCGAAACCATTCGCCGTCAGGGGCTTGAATCACATCAATTGATGGAGCGGGCGGGCTTTGCGTTGTTCAAGGCCATGCTTCCCTATTGGCAGCCCGAAAAGCGGGTGTTGGTGTTGGCCGGGCCGGGAAACAACGGTGGCGACGGCTTGGTGATTGCGCGTTTGTTGCACGAACGGGATTATCCGGTGGCGGTGCGGGTGGTGCGTTATATGGAGAGGGAATCGCCGGATTTTGCGCTGAATATGGCGCGCTTGCGTGAGTTGGATGTGGAGTTGGGTGATTTTGACGGTACTTTGCCCGCGGCGGATGTGTATGTGGACGCCCTTTTCGGCACGGGCTTGAATCGTCTGGCGACGGGCGTTGCGGCCGGGGCCATTGCGGCGCTTAATGCAAGCGGAAAACCGGTTTTGAGTGTGGATATTCCGTCGGGACTCTATGCCGACCGCCTGAATGCGCCGGAAGATCCGGTGGTGGAGGCCACGCGGGTTTACACTATTCAATTTCCAAAAATTTCGTTTTTCTATGCCGAAAATCTACGTTACGTACCGGCCTATCAAACGGTGGATATTGGTTTGGATGTCGGTGCGATGGACAAAATGGCATCGGACACTTACTTGATTTCCGGTTGGCGCGATTGGATGCCGGCACGTCCTGCGAATGCGGCCAAATGGGATTTCGGGCATGCCGTGCTGGTGGGTGGAAGCAGGGGGAAGGCCGGGTCGATTCGTTTTGCCGCCAAGGCGGCGCTTCGTATAGGCGCGGGTTGGGTTACGGCCCATGTGCCCGAAGGACTTGTGGATATATTACAGACAGCCGACCCGGAAATTATGGTTGCATCCGGTCGTGAATCCGGTTTTTTGGTTGAATTTCCTTGGCCCGACCCGCGCAATGCCTATGGCATAGGGCCGGGATTGGGCACCGACGAAAAGACCGCCGAAGCCATGAGGTCCTTTTTGGCCAAGGCGGAAAAACCCGTAGTGGTGGATGCCGACGGATTGAACATTATGGCGCAACATCCCCGAATGTTGGAAATGCTTCCGGCCGGCAGTATCCTGACGCCGCATGCCGGAGAGTGGGAGCGTTTGGCCGGTTCATGGGAAAATACGCCAGGGAAGTGGGAGAAGGCACGGGTGTTTGCTCAAAAACATAATATTGTTTTGGTGCTCAAAGGACATTATACGGTCGTTACCGACGGGCGTCAAATACGTATCAATCCTACGGGCAATGCCGCGTTGGCCAAGGCGGGTTCGGGCGATGTGCTCACGGGAATGATAACCGGGCTTTTGGCCCAAGGCGTTCCGCCGGTGGACGCTGCATCGGCAGCGGTGAATATGCACGGCCAAATAGCCGACGAATGGGTGCGCAGTCAAAATGCTTTTGCCCTGACGCCGCAGGATTTGATCAAGGGCTTGGCCTATGTGGGCAAAGGATTATTATGTAATGTAAGGGTTTGAGCTTGGGGGAGGTTAATTTTTATTGCATAAGCTTATATTAATTTCCGATATCCACATAGTGGATTAATGAATGGAAAAATATACAAGCACCATGTAACGCTGTGGTAAAAATTTTTAAAAACCACAGAGGACACAGCGTTTATTTCACAGAGTAGCACAGAGGGAAATTTTCTTGTAAGATTAGGCCGGATTGCAAAATAGCGATGTCCTTCAATGTTTACAGTAGTGGAAAGGAATAAAAACTCTGTGCAACTCCGTGCCGCACTCCGTGAAATGCTGTGGTTAAATTAAATGAAGTTACGGATTAATTTCTATTTTCCTAACCATATCGTAAACTTTCCGGAAGATTTTTTCATCGACTTCGGTAAAATCCAAGTTGCGTCGCCCATAGACAATTCGCGCGGTTTGCAGGGCTTGGTTCAGGTCGTAGTCGTGATTGAATCCGGCACCGCCCCAATTGAAGGACGAAACGAATTTGGGCGGGAAATCCCGCGTAAAAATATTGGCGCAAACGCCCACCACGGTTCCGGTATTGAACGAAGTGTTGATGGCGCATTTGCTATGGTCGCCCAGGATCATGCCCAGAAACATTTGTCCGGTATTTTCCGCTTGCCCTGTGCCGATGTTCCACATCTTAATTTCGGAATAATTGTTTTTGAGGTTCGAATTGGAACTCCCGGCGCCGAAATTGCACCAGTTTCCCACCACCGAATCGCCCAGAAAACCGTCGTGGCCTTTGTTGGCATAACCTTGGAAAAGCACGTTTTTGATCTCGCCACCCACCTTTGTCCAAGGCCCCAATGTGGTGCCGTTATAAATGCGCGTGCCGGCCTTGACCATGCTACCGTTTAATATGGCCGCGGGTCCTTTGACAAAACTTCCCGGCAGGATTTTAACGTCGTCGTCCAGGAATACGGGACCTTCGGTCAGGTCGAAAATGGTATGGTGGATTTGTTGGCTTCCGCGAATGAATACGGGATGTTTGCCAAAGCATTCGACGCCTTCGGGGCAAGGGACGGCTTGCGGTTGTAGCAGTGCCAAATCCGCGGAGATTTCGTCTTGATTGAGCAATACCAAATCATAGGGACGCCGGACGGATTTGTAGGGAGCGGTATAAATAATGCGATCTTGGATGCCATCCAAAGCCCCGTAAAGTTCATCCAAATCGGCAAACATTTGTCCTTTTTCGATCCGGAAACCCAAAAGCCGGTTTTGCGGGTCCACAAGCCGGATTTGCGGTGGTAGATTTTCCAGGGTGCGTGCCAGTGCGGGGTCGGGCAGGATATGGTCGGGAATAAAGAGCGTGGCGGTTTTGTGCCGCCCGTATTTTTCCATCAAATAGCCGCGGGTAAGCATCCCTGCGGGATTGTTAAAAATTCGTTCCCATTTTTGTTGTATCGTCAATATGCCGGATATAACGTTAGAAATAGGTTTAAAATAAGTTAGAGGTAAATTAAATTTCCATTGCTTCTTTTCTTCAAATAGCAAAAAATCCTGTTCCATATCCCTGTATTTGTTCACAAAAGTATTGATTTTTCATATCTTTGAAAAAATTTTTGGATATGTGTGGAATTGTGGGTTATTTGGGCGCAGGAAACGCCGTTCCCGTGTTGATTAACGGACTCAAACGTTTGGAATACCGCGGCTATGACAGTGCGGGATTGGCCTTGGTAACCGGCGAAGCTTTGCAAGTGACGAAAAACAAGGGTAAAGTGGCCGATTTGGAAGCCATGCTGCCACCGGGGTTATCGGCATCCACGGGCATTGCCCATACGCGTTGGGCCACCCATGGCGAACCCAACACGGTCAATGCGCACCCGCACTTGTCGCCCTCGGGGCGCTTGGCCATTGTGCATAACGGCATCATTGAAAACTACAATGTGTTGAAGGAATATTTGCTCCAAAAAGGCCATGTTTTCCGTAGCGAAACCGATACCGAAGTTCTGATTCATTTTATCGAGGACATTTACCGCAGTTCGGCATCGTCGCTACCCGAAGCCGTGCAAATGGCCTTGCGGCGTGTGGTGGGGGCCTATGCCATTGCCGTCATTTCGGCCGATGAACCCGGCACTATGGTTGTGGCGCGCAAAGGCAGTCCGTTGGTCATCGGCGTGGCTGCCAACGGCGATTTTATCGTGGGCTCCGATGCCGCTCCCTTGGTGGAGTACACCAAAACGGTTTACTATATGGACGAAAACGAAATTGCCTATCTGCAACGCGGCAAACCCATGGAAGTGCGCACCCTGGACGACCGGCCCGTTTCGCCCAAACTGACCGAATTGGATCTGAGCATCGAGGCCTTGGAAAAAGAGGGTTATCCGCATTTTATGCTCAAAGAAATTTACGAACAACCCCGTTCGGTGCACGACAGTATGCGCGGGCGTTTGTTGCCCGGCAAAGGGATGGTCAAATTGGGCGGCATACAGGCCTACGAAAATCATTTGCTCGAAAGCCGGCGCATCATTATGGTGGGTTGCGGCACTTCGTGGCATGCCGGATTGGTGGGCGAATATTTGTTCGAGGAACTGGCCCGCATTCCGGTGGAAGTGGAATACGGTTCGGAGTTTCGTTACCGCAATCCCATCATCGGGCCGGGTGATGTGGTGATAGGCATTTCCCAATCGGGCGAAACGGCCGACACCCTGGCCGGCCTGCGTTTGGCCAAGGAAAAGGGCGCTTTGCTGTTGGGCATTTGCAATGTGGTGGGTTCGTCCATAGCGCGCGAAACCCATGCGGGCATCTACACCCATGCCGGACCCGAAATCGGCGTAGCGTCCACCAAGGCCTTCACGGCCCAGGTAACGGTGCTCACGCTGATGGCGCTGCGTTTGGGCATGCTCAAAGGAACCGTGTCCGAACAGCGGGCGCGCGCTCTGATGCGCGAACTGGACCAGGTGCCCGAACTTATCGAAAAGGTGCTGCAATCGGATTTGCTCATTCAGCAAATTGCGCGGCAGTATCAACAGGCCAAAAACTTTCTTTATCTGGGCCGCGGCATCAATTTTCCGGTGGCTTTGGAAGGCGCCCTCAAACTGAAAGAAATATCCTACATCCACGCCGAGGGCTATCCGGCTGCCGAAATGAAGCACGGCCCCATTGCTTTGATCGACGAGAATATGCCCGTGGTGGTCATTGCCACGCGCAAGGGAAATTACGACAAAATCGTTTCCAACATCATGGAAATCAAGGCGCGGAACGGTAAAATCATTTCCATTGTCAGCGAAGGCGACACACAAGTAAAAGCCCTGTCCGACCATACGATCGAAATTCCGCAAACCGACGAAATGCTCACGCCCTTGCTGGCCACCGTGCCTTTGCAACTCCTGGCCTACCATATTGCCGTGGGCCTGGGACGCGATGTGGACAAACCCCGCAACTTGGCCAAATCGGTAACGGTGGAGTAAAGCAAATTTCCGCTATCTTTATGCTAAAATCTGCGGTATGCCCTTCCGTTGGATAGCGGACAACGAACCCTTGCCTTCGCCCCGGGAGGCCGACGATACGGGCATTGTGGCCGTGGGCGGACGTTTGGACACTGGGCGGCTTGTCGAGGCCTACACCCAAGGCATTTTTCCGTGGTTCAATCCGGGCGAACCGGTGATTTGGTGGAGTCCCGACCCGCGCATGGTTTTGTTTCCCCACAAAATCCACATATCGAAAACTTTGCGCCAATGGATGCGCCGGCATTCCGCTTGGCGGGTAACGCGCAACAGGGCTTTCGACCGGGTGATCGAACATTGTGCCACGGTGCCCCGCCGCGGACAGGAAAGCACGTGGATCACGCCGGATATGCTCCGGGCCTACAAGGATTTACACCGCCGCGGCTTGGCGGTTTCCTACGAGGTGTGGGACGAAGCGGGCCGTTTGGTGGGCGGACTCTACGGTGTGGATGTGCGCAATGGTGTTTTTTCGGGCGAAAGCATGTTTTCGTTGCGTTCCAATGCCTCCAAGCTGGCCTTGATTGAACTCTGCCGCACAGCGCCGCAGCATGGCTACCGGCTCATCGATGCGCAGGTGCACACACCCTATTTGGAGCTGATGGGCGGCGAGTTGATTCCCCGGGATGAATTTCTGACCTATTTGGGATAGGATTTTTAGGGCGCCCCGCCCTCATTCATGCATGCCGCACTGCTGCACTTTGTTTGCATTGCGGCGCATTCATGAGGCGGGACTCGCTTCGCTCGCCTCCCGCTCTCGTTCACGCAAGCTGCGTTGCTGCGCACCGCAGCGCGTTCACGAGGCGGGACTCGCTCCGCTCGCCCTGCGGTCGGGCTGTCCGCTTAAATGCGGCGGCCGCCCGCTCTTGCCCTGCAAGCGTGGCGGACGTGGCTTCCTACTGGTCGCCCCGCCGCCACGGCAGGCCTACGGCGCGCCGCCGCCGCATAACCGCTCCCATCCCTGGCGCGGGTTGTATTAAAAGCCGTTCAAAAAAACTTCCCCTGCCATTGTTGCATTTTCCCACCCCGCCGGCGCCTCCTGCCCCCGGCGGGGCATAAAAAATTTTCCCTAACTTTACTCCACCAACCGCCCACCCGTGGAAGTGATAAGGGAAAATACGGTCATCGGTTGCGCCACCACCCGCTTCGCCACCCAGGTAAGCCCCGAGCCGGCGGACCGCTTTTTGTCCTCTGCTTCGCGGCCTTTGAGCAAGCGGCAGCGTAAGGACGCCTTGCACTTTGCCCGCAAGGCCGGCCTCAACTTGGTTTGGGCCAAAACCACCACCAAACCCAAAGCCCGCCCCAACGCCCAACGCCCTG